>CAZDEM010000225.1:0-1354 GCA_964504315.1 uncultured Sulfurimonas sp. | reverse complement strand
GTTACTCACCTTTTTTCCCGTCATCTACAAGTTCGTCATAATCTTCGTGATGTTCAACTTTGAGATTGTTTTCATCTTCTTCATCTTCTTCATCTTCATCTTCATCTTCATCTTCATCTTCAATAGGCGGTGCAGGATTTACCATTTTCACTATTAAAATAGAAAGCAGATAAAGTATAACAAGCGGACCGGCCATAAGAAGCTGTGTAAGTACATCCGGCGGAGTTAAAAGTGCCGCAACAATAAAAATAATAACAATGGCATATTTGAAAAATGATGTCATTTGTCTGTCATCAACAAGACCGAGAAGTGCTAAGAAGTAGGCAAAAACAGGCAGTTCAAAAGCAAGACCGAAACCAAACATAATTTTTGTAAAAAAGCCGACATAGTCTTCTATGTTGATAAGCGGGGTAAATTTAAATGAACCGAAAGTTATCAGAAAATCAAATCCAAAAGGTGTTACGACATAGTAGGCAAAGAGGACACCCACAAGAAACATGATTGTCCCTCCTGCAACAAAAGGAAAAACCATTTTTTTTTCATGTGCATAAAGACCAGGAGCAATGAAAAACCAAATTTGCGAGAGTATAATTGGTAGTGCAGCTAAAATGGCCGCAAAAAATGAAACTTTTAATGCTACAAAAAATGCACCGCCGACTTGAGAGGTGGTGATCATACCGTTTGCCGCATTAACTGACACTTTACCAACTTCTGTAAGTGCATCATTGAGTGGTTGCACCATCCATGTAAGTACAGGTTCATGAAAGTAAAACATGACAAAAAACATAACTATTAAACTTGCAGCTGATATAGCCAGCCTTTTTCGGAGTTCTACAAGGTGTGGTCTTAATTCATCAAACATCTTTATTTTCTTCTTCTTTCTTATCTATTTTTTCTTCTTTTGGTTTTTTCTTAAAAGTTACTTCTTGAGGCTCTTTTGACTCTTTTTTCGGTTCTTTTTTGGCATCATCGTCTGCTAAAATATCATCAGTTAAACTTGTGAGTTTTGCGCCGGCTTCTGCTGGAATATCTGTCACTTTATGTAAGCTTTCACTTGCATTGAGAAGCTCTTGTTTATAAGCGAGTGCTTCTTGTTTTATTTCACTTAAATTCATCTCTTCTTCGAGAGAATCTTTTACGTTTCCTATTGTACTTTTGACATTTTTAAAAAATTTAGCAATTTCTATCATCGTACTAGGTAGTTTATCAGGACCTAGAAAAAGGATAGCAATAACTGCTATTAGGAGCATTTCTGTAAAACCCATACCGAACATGTTAAGCCTTCATATTTTATTGATAGTGTGATTTTATCTAAAGATTGATTAAAAAATCTTCAAGAAGTTAAAAATAATGC
>CAZDEM010000224.1:0-2934 GCA_964504315.1 uncultured Sulfurimonas sp. | reverse complement strand
AATTTCTTCTTTGCTGAAGCCTTGTTGTACAAGCTTGTCGACAATATTTTTATGCTTTATGGCGTGGTTTTGCGTCCAGTTTTTGTAACCCAAATGAAGCTCCTATTTCGTGAAATTATAGTATAATCATCCTATAAAATATTTAAAAGGAATATAATAACATGCATATAGAACCCGGTGTAGTAAATGGAGCTAAGATGTTACTTAGCTATGGCACAGCAGCAACAGTTTTTGGTGCTACTGCAAAAGTTGCGTATGATAACGCTCAAGAGAATGGTGTTATATCCTTAGCACTTAAAAGTATAATTGCAACAATTATAGTATTTTGTTGTTTTGAAGTTTTACCGCACTATCCGATAGGAGTAAGTGAGGTTCATCTTATTTTGGGTACGACTATATTTTTGGTATTTGGAATTGCTCCGGCTGCTATTGGTCTGGCTCTTGGACTTTTAATTCAGGGACTTTTCTTTGCGCAGTTTGATCTGCCTCAGTATGGCATAAATGTTACAACACTGCTTGCAAGTATGTTTATACTTAATATGGCAGCAAAAAAAGTTATACCAAAAGGTGTAGCATACAAAGATATAAGTTATTCTCAACTGCTTAAACTTTCTGTTATTTGGGAAGGTGCTATTGTCTCATGGGTTGCTTTTTGGGCATTTTACGGACAAGGTTTCGGTGCTGAAAATATACAAAATGTACTAAGTTTTGGTGGAGCATATATGGCTGTAATTATCATCGAGCCACTTGTAGATGTTGCAGTTTTAACTGCTGTCAAAGCTTACAATAAAACCAATGAGTGTGCGTTTTTATTTGACAAAAAACTTTGTCGTGCATAATTAAAGACTCAAGAAGTTAGGTACTTATAAACCTAACTTCTTAATCTCTAGCGCAATATTGTCTTTAAACATCTTCCGCACACTCTCTTGTTCTATGAGATTAAATTTTTCATCTTTTGTAATTGATTTTACGATGCTTGCATCTGCATATTCACTTACTTCATCACATATCTCTTTCATATCTTTATCATAATGATTTCCGCTGACTAAAAGCATAGGAACAATTTGAACTTTTTGGGTTTTATCGCCTTTTGTCAGTTTTAATATATCTCTTTTTATAGCATCTTTGACTGCATAAAAAGGAAATTCTCCCTCTAGCGAGCAACTGAGATTTCTATCATTTATCATTTTTAAAAAGTTTGCCGCATAATTAACCGCTTCAAGACCGCCAAGGTTTAAAACAGGAACACCGTGGATAATGTAGAGATTAATAATATCTTCTTGCTCTTGGCGTATCTTTTCATCAAGCGCTTTGAGGTAGAGTGATGTCTCTTTTGTTTTTTGTAAAAGAGGATTTGTGTATCTGATGTTTGCCAAAGAAAATTCACGAAATCCTTTGACCATTCTAATGAGTACTTCATGCTCATCTGTTGGGAAAATATTAACGCTTACAATGATATAGCGCTTGTAGCCTTCCATGTCAACATCAGCCATCACCTGAGGAAGATTTTTATAAACTTCGCCTTTTTTTGCCAACTCTTTAATAACCATTTTAGAAGAAAATGCCGTAAAAACGGGAATATCCGCAAATGACTCCTGTATAAATTTTTCAAACTCCAAATACTTTTCCTGCTCAATCACAGAACCAAAACATGAGAGAATTATTGCCGTGCCTTTGTTATAATGTCTATATCGTTTCATAATAATACCAATCTAATTTTTTACAAATTATAGGATAAGAAGTTGAAAAAAGCATTAGTTATTTCTGCAATAGCATCAAATCAAGGTAAAACATTGCTAAGTATGGCACTTTTACACCATTATAAAAACAGAGTACGACCTTTTAAATGCGGGCCGGATTTTATAGATCCGCAGTTTCATGAGCGTATTGCTGGTGTTGCATCTGTAAATCTTGACGGATATATGATGAATCAAGAGCAGTTGCGATGGACATTTAACAACTATTTTGACAAAGATACGGCGATTTTAGAAGGAGTGATGGGCTACTATGATGGAATGGACAAGGGTGCAAGTGCGTATGATGTGGCAAAAACTTTAAATATTGCATCCTTGTTAATTCTTGATGCGGGCGGAAGTTATATAACTGTTGCTGCGGTCTTAAAAGGTATGCTCTCATTTCGCCAGGACAATACTATAAAAGCAGTAGTGCTGAACAAAGTCTCTTCTGCCATGCACTATGAACTTGTCAAAAAACATATAGAGGCAGAGTGTGAGGGAGTTATCGTCTGCGGTTGGATACAAAAGGGTCTCAAAACTTTGAGTTCAACGCATTTGGGACTTGATTTAAAAGAGTTGGATTCCCATATGGTAGAAGAAGTTTCAAGGGATGTATTAGAACATATTGAAATAAGCAAGTTAGAATCTGTTATGCAAACTGTTTTAGAAGATGTTAGGGAGTATCCATTTGAAAAAGTGACAAAAAAAGATGAAATATGTGTGCTTGTAAAAGATGAAAATTTTTCATTTGTATATCATGACAATATAGAATTTTTAAAAGAAATATATAAAAAAGTCATTATTGTAAGCAGTACAAAAGATGAAGCCATTCCAGACGAAGCAGACCTTGTAATACTCCCCGGCGGCTATGTAGAGACGGATGAACATTATGCAAGAGTAAAAGATTCTACACGCTTTAAAAACTCACTCATCAAACATGCAAAAAAGAAAAAGGTCTATGCAGAGTGTGCAGGGCTGATCTATTTGGGAGAGGCATGCGATGAAAAAAAGATGAGCGGTATTTTACCTATAACATTTTGTCTAACAAACAAACGTGAGCGTTTGGGTTATTATAAATGTGAGTTAGACGGGCAACTTATAAAAGGCCATGCCTTTCACTATTCAAAAATTATTGACGCACCCCGGACAGATATCAAACTCTATAAAGTCTCAAAAAAAAGTGCAAAAGAGGGAGGAT
>CAZDEM010000223.1:0-2942 GCA_964504315.1 uncultured Sulfurimonas sp. | reverse complement strand
CATCACCTTCTTTTGTAGCATGATTTGTTTTATAAAATTTAACTAAATTCATACCGCATATATGACAAAATTCTCTGTTCTTACCTTTTTGAAGTAAGATTGCCTGCTCTTTTGAAACACTCTGAAACATTTTGTGTGTCATTTTTTTTGCTTTATGCGGAGTGGCTTTCTTGGGTGCGGTACTACACCCCGTGATCATCACTATTGATAGTGAAATAAGTATTAATTTAACCATTAATTATTCCTTTATTTTTTAACATTTTATCAGTTTATTATTACATTAGTGTTAAGCTAACGCTATGAAAAATAAAATGAAACGCTATCTTAAAGAAATCATCTTCTTTGTTGTAGTTCTAACTATCTTCGCTAATGCTGTGAGTTTATATAAAAGTCAGGATTTATCGCAAAAACCATTAAACATTCAAACCTTTAAACTCATCAATAATCAAAAATATAAAGTACCAACAAACAAACCCATCTTAATACATTTCTGGGCTACATGGTGCCCTACATGTAAACTCGAGGCATCCAACATAGAGTTTTTATCCAAATATTTTGAAGTGCTTACAATAGCTGTCAAATCAGGTAGTGATGATGAAATAAAAAAGTATCTGCAAGAGCATAATTACACTTTTAAAGTAGTTAATGATACAGAGGGAAGTCTCTCTTCAAAGTTCCATATTTCCGGATTTCCGACTACATTTATATATGACAAGAATAAAAAGCTTCTCTTTAGCGATGTCGGATATACAAGCACACTCAGTCTTTACATAAAAATGTGGTGGGCAGGTTTATGAACCAAATCCGCCGAGTACATCATCATTAACATCTTCATAGTGTACTTTTTTATGATGAGAGAGAAAATAACTCAAGTCTTCTATATTTTTATCACTCAGTTTTTCAGCAAATTGAGACATCATTTGTTGTGATACGCTCTGTGCCTTACCGGCTCTAAAATCCATAAGTTTCTTTTTCAGATATGCCATTTTTTTATTTGCAAGTCGTGGGTAAGTGCTACTTCCTTCAGCAGAAGGTCCGTGGCAGCTGGAGCAGGCATTAGCAAAAAAAAGCATTTCACCACGGTTATAAGAGTCTTCATCTGCATACATTTGTACTATTAGAATAATAAATAATAAAATAAATCTCATTCTCATCTCCTCTTTGCTATAATTGTATCAAAAAGTAGTCACAAATTGAATAATTTTGAGTTTGAATATCCTTCTATTTTAATACTTTTACTTTTGGTAATTTGTATATATAAATGTCCTGTTACACTCAAGCAAATTATATTTCCTCACACAAATCTTTTTTCAAAAAAAACTTCTCTACTAAACAAAGAAAAACTTCTCTATTCCATCGTACTTGTATTAATGGTAATCTCTCTTGCCTCGCCAATTATTTATGATCAAAAAACCTCAAGTAAACGCAAAGGACGTGATCTGGTTTTTGTACTTGACACCAGCGGTTCAATGGCTGAAAGCGGATTTGATGCAGAGAATCCGCAAAAAAGAAAATTTGATACACTCAAAGAACTCCTCAGATCCTTTATAACAAAACGATACAACGATAATGTCGGCGTATCCATATTTGGCACCTATGCCTACCCTGCCATTCCTCTAAGTTATGACATGGGCAGTGTCGCATTTTTACTTGATTTTTTTGATGTCGGCATAGCAGGAGACAGCACGGCAATAGGCGAAGGGCTGGCAATGGCTCTTAAAATACTTAAAAGAGGGGAAGCCAAAGAGAAAGTGATTATTCTCATTACGGACGGCTATCAAAACAGCGGTGCTGTCTCTGTCAAAGAAGCGGTACAAAGAGCAAAACGGTTACATGTAAAGATTTATACCATAGGCATAGGAGACAGTTCTGCCTTTGATGCAAATCTTCTCCAACTTATAGCAAAAAATACAGGTGCAAAAATGTTTGAAGCAAAAAATGTAAAAATGCTTCAGGATGTATATAAAGAGATAGACAAACTTGAGCCGAGTGCCATTCGCTCAAAACATTACCTTCATAAACAAAATCTTTATATGTACCCTCTTTCTTTCGCATTTTTACTGCTTGTGCATCTTCTGCTAAAGAGAAAAAGGGGACTTGTATGACACTTTTATATCCTTGGGTGCTCTTCGGGCTTATTCCTCTGTATTTCTTTTATAAAAATGATAGAAAAGAAAAAGAGAGTAAAAGACAAAAAAATCTACTCTATACAGCACTCTTTTTTACACTTCTTGCACTTAGTCGTCCCGTGATTATCAATGCACCGAGTGAGCAGAAATTTGATGCGAAAGATTATATTATTGCCGTCGATGCCTCATTTTCAATGCAGGCGGATGACATCAAACCCTCACGCTATGAAGTGGCAAAAAAGAATATTGCACACATTTTACAAACTTTAAGTAAAGATAGGTTCAGTATCTTTGCTTTTACTTCCAATGCCATGCTCATATCACCGCCTACAACAGACAGTGCTATTAGCATGATGGCACTCAATTCTTTAGAGCCAAAGTATATACTGACAAAAGGAACATCTTTACTTTCCTTGTTTAAGACTATTGCCAAAACATCCTATAAACAAAAAAATCTTATAATATTTACTGACGGAGGAGAAGACAGAGACCTATCAAAACTTGTCAAACTATGTAAGAAAAACTCCATTATTCCGTATATAGTAGCTACCGGTTCAAACAGCGGGACAACCCTGAAAAAAGATGATAAACCCATCCTAGACAGCAATAAAAACCTTGTAATCTCAAAAATAAATCCGTTGCTTAAGCCTTTGGCAGAAGAGTGTGGCGGAAAATATTATGAATTAAATACAAATAAAAATATAGCCGATGAAATTATTACTGATATTCAAAAACAAGACAGCAGTATCAAATCAACTACAAAGGTGTTAAGTTATAAAGAACTTTTTATGGTTCCTCTTTTTATCGCACTAC
>CAZDEM010000222.1:0-2945 GCA_964504315.1 uncultured Sulfurimonas sp. | reverse complement strand
TAGCGGGCAAAGACCCCCATTACAAACCACCCATAAAAAGAGTAAATGTCAGATAGCTAAAAATTTCTCTCCATCAAATACTTCTCTTTAAACAATATATGTTTTAAAAGTTATAGCCCATACCGATTGTGTAACGCATAGTATTTACGGTATCATCATTATTTGATGAAGATGAAGCAGTAAAGTCCATATTTGTTCTCAATACACTAATATTAGCTCTTATCTGTGGTGTAACAGCGTATGATGCAGCCACTCCGTAACTAAGCCCTTTTGTATCCCAATCACCCCAGTCCGCGTTATACTGACCATATTCATATCCTAACACAGCACTAACATCAGCTTTGTCATTTATGATATATGTCACTGTTGGAAGAAAATCTACCAAATACTCTGTAGGATTTGAAGCCGCTGTTGTCAGTTGTACTGATGGGTTATAGTCAAAATTCACAGTAACACCGACAGCTATAGTTTCATTAAGAGATTTCATCAATTTTCCATTGATATTGATACCAAAATTGTTATTCTCCCAACCATTTAAGCTGCGATCTATATAAGTTACACCAACTCCAACTTCCTGCTTGTAGTCAAAAAACATTTCTGTTGCATTAGCCCCTATTGTAATTGTCATTGCCGTTAAAGCACTAAGTACTATTTTTTTCATATATTCTATCCTTTTTGTTGTATTTATTTTTATGTTTGAATCTTTTAATGATCAACTAATTATAATTTTACCCCTTCTATTTTCTTAGCGTTGTTTGTAAACCTCCTATATTTTTTTATCTTGTCTATTGCTTACTCATCCCAACCGTTTTTTATATAAAGACTATCTAACACTCTTTTACTTCGCTTGAGTAAGTCTTCGTAGGTGTACTCTTTTGCTAAGGATTGATACCTTTTTGGTAGATTTGGGGATTTGGTGTAAATCAAACTCACAAGAACTCTTTTTGCCGTTGTTCTTTCTGGATTGAATTTATAACAATCATAACTCTTCTTTTTAACACCTCTATCTGAATAACCTGTCTCAATTACTACACATGGATAATTTTCTTTTCCATGATGTTCAATTCCAAAAGATATTCCACCATAAATATAAGCTCCGTTCCATGGAGTCATTAATTCCCAATCTTTTTTATATGTTTGAGGAGGGAATGCTTTATAATCCTTAGTTTCAAAATACCATTTTTCCACTTTTTCAGGTGATGTAAACTTAAAAAACTGTGGAGGCTTATTTCCAGATGTTGCGGCTAACACATCATCAATATCTTTTGTACTGCATCCAAATAAAAATAGACTCATTAGTACTAAATATATATATTTCATTAATTACTTCCTGTGTTGAATTTAGCTTTTGAAGGGTCTACATTAATTGTCTTATAGTATTAGAGTAAAGGTGTATCTTTTTGGGTATTTGGATCAAAGTAAAACTTTAAATCATCTGGGCTATATCCATTATCTCCACACCTGTCAACGAACCACATGAACCTTCCGTATTTGTCTCACATTTTACACTTCCATAGTCTAAACCGATAAAAGGGCTAATTGTTTGCAGAAAGTAAGCACTTAAATTTGGATAAAACTGTTTAATAAAATCATTTCGAATGTAATAGGCATTATTCCCATAGTAAGAAGCTTCATAACCTCTTACAGTATAGTAGCTTCCAACACGAAGTTTATTATTGTCATACAAAAGATCATTAGTGTATTGGATGTGTGCATTTGAATTTAATTGATACGTAGCAATTGGCAAGTTATACAACAACCGTGTGTCAAATGAAAACTTCGTAAATTGCAATTTTTCTTCCACACCACTTCCAAATATACTATCGTCTCTTGCGCCTAACCAATTTGTTCCACGGTAGTAACTTAATGTATTGCTTATTTGTCCCCAGGATGCATAATATGTATCGATTAAGTCTACCTGTGCAAGAGTCGTTTTATAGCTTGACACATCTATGAGTTGATCTGAAAAGTAGTTTTTGTTATCTTTATACTGAATTGAAAAAGCAGCTTCAAGTTTATTGTTTTGATTTCTATAAAGTACTTTACTTATTTTTAGATTTGACCCAATAGTATCTCCACTCGATCGCTATGTGTCATTTAAACCAAGGACTGCTTGAGAATATTTAAATTGAAACCATGTATATGAAATCAGGTAGCTGCCGATTGGAAATGAATAATCTATTTCAGCACCTGAACTACTTTGATAATAACTTTGTACCCTACTTCCGTTATACCTAAGTGTTAAAATATCATTAATATTTAAAGGATTATCTATAGAAAAATCGCCATTAAGGTAAGGATTTTCCTCGTAGCCCTGTTTTTCACCTATTACTCCAAAACGGATATGATAGGGTTTTGTTTTATGTGTTTGCACAACGATATTACTTTTTCCCACTTCACTTGTAGGCTGTATTGAGAATTTTGACTTGTAAGAAGGAACTCTATTCATCATTTCCAAAGAAGTTTCTAAGTCCCTTAAATTAAGAGGTTTATCCTTTTGAAGAATGAACGCTGTTGCTATACGTCCGTCCGAAGCATTGGTTTCAGCATTTATAATATCTTTTACATACCCTATGGAGACTCCAATATCTATTTTACCATCAAGAATATTTTGTTCAGGAAAATATGGTTTTGTAGTAACGTAGCCATGCTCTATATAATATTGAGAAATGGTATTGAGTAAGTTTTTTAACAACGAAGGAGTTATGCACTGTTTTAAATAAGGGTTTAGAAATTTAGTTTGTGCACTTACATCAAAAATTTCATTGTCTTGGATTACTATTTTCTGTAACTCTACACACGATGCTTGTGTAGGAATTTCTTTTTTTGGCTTTTTAGGCAATTTATATTTAGTCTTTACATGATAAATGACCTTAGCCGGATCATAACGCATGACACCAATGGTAGCTTTTGAAATATATAAATCTTTCTTTTCAAGCTTACAC
>CAZDEM010000221.1:0-2970 GCA_964504315.1 uncultured Sulfurimonas sp. | reverse complement strand
TTGCTCTACCGACTGAGCTAACAGGCCATCTTTTAAAGAGCGAAAGTATAGCCCATGGGTACTGAAAGTTAGCTTATAATGAAAAAAGAATTTATTTTAACGGAATAGACCATTTTGCATAATAAGCAATAAGTCTCAGTGTCAGTGCTGCAAAAAAGAGTATGGAAATATTCGTGTATGTGGTTACATGTAAAGTATGAAGAGCATATAAAATAATAGCGATAAGTATGGAAACGGTGCCGTAAAATCCTGTTTTTAAAACAAAAGGCACTTCGTTTATAATGACATCACGCGCAATTCCTCCGCCTACTGCGGTAAGAAAAGACATGGCAATAATACCTGTCAGATTAAAATTGCTTTCAATGGCAATAAGTGCACCGGAAATACTAAAGGAAACCAAACCGATAGAGTCACTTAAAATAAAAAGTGCTTTGTTCTCAATGGAGTTGCGTTGATGAAATTTAAAGATGATTAACAGCAGTAAAACAGAGATTACAATCAGAGCCGGATAATTATGCGAAAAAGTAAAAGGTATTTTGTTGACGGTGACATCTCTCATTATTCCACCGCCCAGAGCTGTTAAAAATGTGGCAATGAGCACTCCGAGCAAGTCAAGTTTATTTTTCGCGGCAACAAAAAAACCACTCATTGCAAAAGCGATGATACCTATATACTCTGCTATTTCAAACACAGAGCAAGTCCTTCAACGATAGCTTTTTTTTCCAAGCTTTTAATTTTTTTTTCAAGGGTATTAACATTGTCCTCAGGTGAAATTTGTAATGATTTTTGCAAAATAATTTTTCCATCATCATAGTGCTCGTTTACTTCATGTATGGTTACACCGCTTTTTCTTTCATTATTTTTGATGACAGCTTCATGGACAAATCTCCCATACATACCGGCTCCGCCATATTTTGGCAGTAATGAAGGATGTGAATTGATGATTTTGAAGTTACATGTAAGTATAGAAGGAATTTTTTTCATATAGCCGGATAAAAAAATATATTCACAATCGTGTTCTTTGAGTAGTTGATAAAGCGCATCGTCGGGATTATTATGTGTTTTTGCATTGATGAGTTTACATGTAAGGTTGTAATCTTTTGCTTTTTGCAGTACTTTTGCCTCTGTATTGTTTGAGACGACAAGTGTAATGTTAAGAGGCAGAATTTTTTCACGTACAGCCTTGACAATGGCATCAAGACCGCTGCCGTTATGTGATGCAAATACTGCTATATTCTTCATAGTTTTATCTGATTTTGAGTGTAATGAGCGCCAAGATATTTGAGAGAATTGCAATAATCCAAAATCTGACTATAATCTTGTTTTCTGCCCATTTTTTCATTTCAAAATGGTGATGAATCGGCGCCATTAAAAATACCCGTTTTTTTCGCAGTTTATAACTACCTACCTGTAAAATTACAGAGAGTGTTTCTATAACGAATATAGAGCCGATAAGCAGCAAAAGAATTTCACTTTTAGAAATGATGGCAAGATACCCTAAAAAAGCTCCGATAGTCAAAGAGCCACTGTCTCCCATAAAAACTTCCGCAGGATGGCAGTTATACCATAAAAAGCCTGTTAATGCACCGACAAGCGCACTCGCAATAATGGCAACTTCGCTGACTTCAAAATGAGGCATAAGCAGGTAAGAACTTATTTTTGCATTTCCTATAATATAGATGATGATACTGAATGTTGAGAGTGCAACAATGGAAGGTACTGTTGCTAGGCCGTCAAGTCCGTCCGTAAGATTTACGGCATTGGATGTAGAGACTATAACTAAAACCCAAAGTAGTATGGCAAATGCACCCATATCAAGCAGAGGTGTTTTTAAAAAAGGTACATATAAATCTGTATTGAAATTAGCAAAATAACATAAAAAACAGGCAACGATAAGTGCTGAAATAATTTGCAGGACAAGTTTTGTTCTGGCCTTAAAACCGGCAAGGTTTTCTTTTTTTGCGATTTTTGCAAAGTCATCCTGAAAACCTATAAGTGAAAAAAGAACAAGTGTTAACAACCCTCCTAACGCATATGTGTTGTTGAGCCTGATTGTTAAGATCGAAGCAACAAGCGTTGCACCGATAAATACTATTCCTCCCATTGTAGGGGTTGAAATTTTTTCCTGATGTCGCTCGGGTGCCCATTCATTTATAGGCTGTACACTCGATGTTTTTTGAGCCCAACGTATAAATTTTGGCATTAAATATAATGTTAGTGTCAAAGCGATAAAAAAAGCAATACCTGCACGGATAGTAATGTACCCTAAGATGTTGATGTCGAAAAATTCATGTATAAAATATAGCAAATATTTGTCCTGATTTGAGTCTTGTTTGTTATTTAAAAGTGACATTATAGTATAATCACATAAACAAAATTAATTACCATAGGAATAAAATTGAGTAAAAAAGCAATTTTAGTCATTACAGACGGAATAGGGTATTGCTCAAAAACAGAGCATAATGCATTTTATAATGCGAATAAACCTACTTATGACAAACTTTTTAGTGAAGTACCACACTCTTTAATAGACACTTTCGGACTCAGTGTCGGATTGCCTGAGGGGCAGATGGGTAACTCTGAGGTCGGACATATGAGTATAGGAAGCGGACGTGTTTTGTATCAAGACTTAGTGAAAATTTCATTGGCACTGCAGGACGGTTCTTTAGAAAAAAATGAAGTTTTGCAAGATTTGTTTAAAAAATCGGACAGACTTCATCTTATAGGACTCATGAGTGATGGTGGTGTGCATTCACATATAGATCATTTTATGGGCATAGCAGATATAGCGGCAAAAAATGGTAAAACGGTATTTTTGCATCTTATAACTGATGGAAGAGATGTTTCGCCTACTTCTGCACAAAAATATCTTGAGGAAGTAAAAAAACATCTCAATGAAAATGTTAAAATTGCTTCAATATCAGGACGTTTTTATGCAATGGACAGAGATAACCGATGGGAGAGAATAAA
>CAZDEM010000220.1:0-3011 GCA_964504315.1 uncultured Sulfurimonas sp. | reverse complement strand
TATAATATATATGCAATTAAAAATAAAAAACGCTGCAAGTGGTACAAATTCCATGACAAAGGCACAAAACAGCTCTAATCTTCCTCTTTTTTCTCTTTAAATGAACTGGGTCTGAATCTATGAGATAATTTTAATAAAAATGCACTAGCCACACCGCCGGCAGGAAGAATCCATAAAAGTGCCAGAAATATCATCTTTCCTATGTCGCCCATCTGCTCTATCGCAGCTTTATACTCTTTATCCCTTAACTGTTTTGGGATTTGTTTGGTTTCATGATATTCCTGTCTCATTCCCTGAACTATATGCTTGGTAAAACGGGTAATCTTTTTCTTCACTCTTGTTTCCCTGTCTTTCTCATATTCAATACAAACTCAATCACTTTTTCCTCTGGCATCTCACATGGTTTTAACAGTCCATTTTTTATATATGGATAATAATTAAGACTGATAAAATTATTTCCACCTAGCTCTTGGGCATAGAGTTTGATGAGCTTTGAGTTAAGTTGTGTCTCTTTTGTAAGAAGATAACGTTTTTCCTGATAAAGAACATCATAACTTCCATTTCCAATAACAAGTAGTTTATCGTGAAAATCTTTTTTCTTATTATTAGGCACTTTTCCTTCTTCAATTACGTTCTGTACTCATTTAAAAGTTCATTGAGCTTTTCTGTCATTTGGGAAAGGTTTTGAGAGGCTTTGGAAACTCCGTCAACACTCTTGGCATTCTCTGAAGAGAGTTCATTTATATTTTCAACCTGATTAATCATATGATCAATAGTTTTTGAATTTTCAACATATCCTTCAACTGTTTTATCCACTTTGATAAGTGATGATTGCATTGATGTCACACTTGAATCAATTTCTGATTCGACATTTTGTGCATTGCTAGAGAGTTCTTCTATTTTATTTGCATTTTCAGACATCTGCTCGCTTGTATCTTGCACTGACTGTACTATGACACTAATGGTGGCGTTAATTTCTGAGAGTGATTTTTGTGTTCTCTCGGCAAGCTTTCTTACTTCATCGGCAACAACGGCAAAGCCGCGTCCATGTTCACCCGCACGGGCTGCTTCTATAGCCGCATTAAGCGCAAGCAGGTTTGTCTGATCGGCTATATCAGATATAACTTCTAAAACACCTTTAACCTGCTGTGTATCATTTGAAAGCTGCTGTAGTTTTTCAGCCATTTCACCTTCAACCTGAGAACGGCTGTAAACTTCTGCAGCAAGTTCTTTAATACTTTCATTTGCTTTTAAGAGCTGTTTACCGGTTTCATCAATCTCATTTTTAACACTTTGTGCATCACCGATTGCCGCTTCAAGAACATTTTGTAATTCTGCGCCTTCATTGGTCACATTTTTAACAATAGCAGCTTCTTGTGTAGCTTTTTCTTTTATATCTTGTGATGTTTTTGATAAATCATTAGCGATAGATGCATTTTCCATACTCATGCGTTTTGCAGTATCTACCGTTGTTCTTACCTTTTCAATAAATGCATTGATATTATTGCCTACCTCATACATCTCATCACCCTCAGGCAGATTTATACTTTTTGTTAAATCCCCCTCGCCTTTTGCCAGATCATATGCCGCATTTTGTAAAAGGGTCAATTTATTAATAACAAGCTTTTGAATAAAAATAATCATCAAAATAATTAAAATAAGGATAATGACAACAGAAAGTATGATAATGATGTTTCTTGTGTCGGCAACACTTTGAAGTGCCTCAGCCTTATCCATTTTAACAATAACACCCCATTTTAATCCAAAGAAGTTTACAGGAGTATATGCATCAAGTATATCTACTCCTCTGTAATCGACATCCATCATAACGCCGGTTTCACCATTTAAAACTCTTTTAACAGGTTCTGTATCTAGTTTTAAAATTCCAATCGTCGTCTTCAGCATTTTAACTTTTTCATTATGAATTTGGTCTATAAAACGGCTGTTTGTTTTCATATATTTATCATTTCCTACCAAGAAAGCTTCACCCGTCTTTCCAAGCCCTACCTCTTCAAATTTTCCGCCAAAATTCATAATACTGTTGATTTTATTTATCGGCAGTTTAAATATCAATACGCCTTCAACATCTTCATGGAAATATAATGGTGTAGCAATAAATGCCGAAGGTTTGTTAAAAGTGGGTTCATACGGAACAAAATCACTAAAAATAATCTGTCCGAGTTTTGCTTTTACAGCCTTTTTATAAATAGTTGCCAAAACACTGTTTTTATAAGGCCCAGATAAAAGATTAGTACCAAAATCTTTATTTTTAGCAGTCGTATATACTACATTTCCCTCTGCATTTGCCAATATAACATCATTCATTCCAAACTGATCTATAATTGCTTTAAACTTTCTGTGATACAGCGCATGTTCTTTTGAGTAATCATCTTTATATTTTTTGTTTTGACTGAATTTATCTTTTTCTTGATTTTTGTTTTCTACTATATATAATTCTTGTGCCAATTTTGCATTATTACTTCTTGGAATATAAGCATTAACATCTCTTTTTGAAGATACATTCGGAAAATTAAAATTGATTTTATTGATATATTCATACTGATAATTTTTTTTGAGTCTGTTTGTAACTGTATCAAGGTCAATATCACTGCCGATATCATCTTCTAGGGCATCATATCCGTCACTTAAAGCCCATAATATTTCAACAGTATTTATATCTTTTGCCATTGACTTTAAAAGACCGCCAAGCATGTCAGTATATTCTGTCAGACTTTCAGCTTTCCCGACAGCAACACTTTTAAGCTGATCCATTCTTGCTTGAACTAAGGAATTTGATGATTTGTCTATTGCGACTAAAGATATTGAAACCCCCAGTATAATAAGCCCTACGATTGTGAGGGCAACAAGTTTGAATTTAATACTTTTATAATTCATCTATTTAACTCCTGTCATTTTATCAATTTAATGATTTTTCACATATCCCAAATTATAACATCAGTTTTCAACTCTAAGCTTAAAATATTAAAAAAAATTATATCTCTACATTATAG
>CAZDEM010000219.1:0-3035 GCA_964504315.1 uncultured Sulfurimonas sp. | reverse complement strand
ACTTAAAATAATGTATAGTGATGGCATAAATCTTCAGGTATGCGGTACATGTAATGCCCGCTGTGGTTTATTTAAAAATGAGCCATATTTTGATGCAAGTATTTCTTCTACAATGCCAATTTTAGCTGATTGGGTTATTAAAAGTGATAAAGTAATAAGTTTTTAAATAAGGTTTATATATGCAAAAACAAAATAATAAAAAAGTAATGTTGCTACTTCTTGTAGTTGTTATACCATTGTTTGGCGCAGATGGAAATATTTCATCAATGAGTTTATTTAGTATACTCAGTGGTGCTTTTGCTGCGGGAATCCTTCTCACATTCACTCCTTGCGTCTTACCAATGATTCCAATACTTTCAAGTATCATAGCCGGTGAAGGTGAAAAAATATCCAAAATAAAGGCATTGCAACTCTCTTTTGCTTATGTATTGGGAACAACCGTCACTTATGCCGCAATGGGAGCACTTGCCGGTGCAACTGGAGAACAACTTCAGTCTTATTTTCAAAATGTTTGGGCTATAAGTATCTTAAGCATGATATTTGTTCTTATGGCACTTGCAATGTTTGGAGTTTTTACGGTGCAGCTTCCATCATTCCTGCAAACACGTTTAGACAGTACTGCACATAGTTTTAAAGGCGGAAAATTCTTCGCTGTTTTTCTTCTTGGGCTGGTATCTGCATTAGTACTCGGTGCATGTGTATCTCCTGTGCTTATCTCGTTTTTAAGTGTTGCGATTGCAACAAGCGATCCTCTTTTAGGTGCACAGACAATGTTTTTCCTTGCTCTTGGCATGGGTATTCCTCTACTGCTTATGGGAATGGGCATGGGCTATATACTTCCAAAAGCAGGTGCTTGGATGGATGGTGTTAAGTATTTTTTTGGTGCTCTTTTACTTGGTGTTGCCATTGCTATATTTTCCGAATTGCAATTAGTCTCATCACTTTTGTTATGGGGCGTTTATTTCATAGGTGTTGCCTTTTATATGGGAGCATTAAATTTTTATAATGAAGAATTAAGCAACTGGCAAAAATTTCAAAGAATGATAGCTGTATTTTTATTTATATGGGGAACCATTACGCTTGTCGGTGCAGCAAAAGGCAATAGTAATTTATATCTGCCTTTGCAGGGAAAATCAGCCGTCTTGCTACCAACGGAACAAAATAGCGTAGTAGAAAAATCAGAACTTCCATTTGAGAAGATAAGTAATCTTAAAGAGTTCACGGCAAAAAAAGAGTACGCTTTAAAGCAACATAAGCCGATAATTATATATTTTCACGCTGAGCATTGTAAAGTATGTGAAAAACTGAAAAATACTACTTTGAAAGATCCAAAAATAAGAAAAATACTTCAATCCAGTTACGTTGCATTGATGGTTGACATGACAGACAAATCAGATGCCGAAGCAAATGCTCTCAAGAAGAGTCTGAAGGTTTTTGGACCGCCAGCTTTTGTTATTATTGATGCTGATGGCACAGTCCAAGAAGATGAAATTGCCTATGGATATCAATCAGCAAAAAATCTTTTCGATATGCTTGATATGAATACAGAGTAATCCTCTTAGTGGATGAAATAAGTATAATTTTATATAAATTTTACTTATTAAAGGTAATATAATTTAAAAGGAGTTTATGATGAAGAAAATAGTGTTATTTTTAGCCTTATTAGGCTTGGCGCAGGCAGATGATGAAACTGCAAAAGTTGGTTATGATTTAACTACAAGCAATATAGCAAAATTTGAAAAAAACATATTAAAAGGTATTGCCGTCAATAAGGCATATTACGAGGGAAATTTAAAAGAACTCGAAGTTACAGTCGTTATTCATGGCGGAGCGTACAGATTTTTTGTCAAAGATATAAAAAAATCTATGTTTAATACTAATCTAAAATTAGTAGAAGCATATCCAGAATTAAAAAAGAGAATAGCAAGTATGGCAGATACCTATGAAGTAGAATTTTTAATGTGTAAAGCTTCTATGCCAAAAAACCATCTTGAAGCCGAAGATGTAGTAAAATTTGTAAAAATAGTACCAAATTCAACAATAGGTCTTATAGACAAGCAAAATGAAGGTTTTGCATATATTCCTGTAAAAGATTAAAAAGGACAACTCAATGAAAACAAAACTGACAAATCTGCTAATGATAGTAGCCCTCTCATCTACAACTGCACTTTTTGCAGGCTTTAAAGCAACAGATGCAATGCTGGCAAAAGATATAAAAGCTGACGGACAAATGGAGCCTAAAAAACTAAAAGCTATGATAGACAAAGAAGAACCTGTCATCATACTCGATGTAAGAGAAAAAGAGCAAAGAGCAGAAGGTACAATCTATGCTGATGAAGCTTATGCAATCACTCGCGGAAATTTGGAGTTTGATATAGGAAACAAGGTAAAAGACAAAAATGCACTTATTGTGACCTTTTGCCGTAGCGGACACAGAGGCGTTTTAGCGGCACACAGACTCAGAGAACTCGGGTATAAAAACGCCATAAGCCTCAAAGGCGGACTCAAAGGCTGGGCAAGACTCGGTTATCCGGTTGAAACAGGAATGGGTGTTTCAAAATTTGTAGAGGTATATTAAAAATCTACTTGGTGTTGTCAAACTGATAGACAACACCCTCTTCATACTCTTTGACCAGTTTGGTAAAGCACTCGGCTATCTCTTTCATCGTCTCAATATTGGGTTCTATGTAAATTTTATTTTTACTTTTTTTCATTGTAATAATATCTGCATCTTTCATCTCTTTTAAATGTCTAGAAATTGTAGGCAGTGCAAAATCAAACTGTTCAGCGATGCTTGTTACACATGTAGCCTGCGCAATCAAATCATCTTTTGGTTTTGTATTATCAATAGAGCAGGCATAACCGCCCGTAAAAATATTTTTGAAAATTTTAAATCTTGTTTCGTTGCCGAGTGCTTTAAAAATTTGTACTTTGTCAGCCATATTCAGCATATATACGCCTTGTATTAATTTTTTTGAAAAATGAGCCACTTGCAAATTCAAACCCTGCAAATAGCTAATTTTTCCTCATAACGA
>CAZDEM010000218.1:0-3042 GCA_964504315.1 uncultured Sulfurimonas sp. | reverse complement strand
GTAAAAGCAAAAGTTATAAAAAATAAAGTGGCCCCTCCTTTTCGTCAGGCAGAATTTGATATAATGTTCGGAGAAGGAATCTCCAAAGAGGGTGAGCTTGTTGATTACGGTGTGAAACTAGACATTGTAGATAAAAGCGGAGCTTGGTTTTCTTATGGAGAGACTAAACTCGGTCAAGGCCGCGAAAATGTGAAGGCAAAGTTTAAAGATGAGCCGGAACTTGCCGCTGAGATTGAAGAGAAGATTAAACAGGCTATGGGCATGAGCTCGCTTATGACGATGGATACTTCTGATATAGCAGAAGCTGACGCATAAGAAGCCTTTGTTATTTTAAAATTTTAATAAGGTAAGATATATGTTTATTGATGATATAAGTGCAATCGAGGTAATGGACTCTCGCGGAAATCCGACGGTAAAAGCGACGGTAAGATTGAGTGACGGAACAACTGCTGGTGCGATTGTACCTTCAGGTGCAAGTACAGGAAAGCGTGAAGCATTGGAGCTTCGTGACGGCGGTGAGCGCTATATGGGCAAAGGTGTGTTGCAGGCGGTTGAAAATGTAAATTCTCAAATTTCTGATGTGCTTATAGGTATGAGTCCTTTTAATCAGGCTGTGATTGATGCAACAATGAAAGAGCTTGACGGTACGCAAAACTATGGTAATCTCGGTGCAAATGCAGTGCTGGGTGTTTCTATGGCTGTAGCACGCGCAGCTGCACAAAGTCTTGATATTCCTTTGTATCGCTATTTAGGCGGAGCAAATGCGATGGTTATGCCGACACCGATGCTTAATATCATCAATGGCGGAAGTCATGCAGACAATAACGTGGACTTTCAAGAGTATATGATTATGCCTCTCGGTTTTGAAGATTTTGCAACGTCTCTTCGCGCTGCATCTGAAGTGTATCATAATCTTAAATCGATTTTATCGGCAAAAGGTCACAGTACATCTTTAGGTGATGAGGGTGGTTTTGCGCCGAATCTTTCATCAAATGAAGAGCCTATTCAAGTTATTATGGAAGCAATAGAAAAAGCCGGATATGTACCGGGTGAGCAGATTGGCATTGCACTAGATGTTGCAGCAAGCGAAATTGTTACAGATGGTGGTTACAGACTTGAATCTGAAGGGCGTACACTGGGTAGCGAGGAACTTGTAGCTTATTATGAAAATTTATGCGCGAAGTATCCTATTGTATCTATTGAAGACGGCCTCAGTGAAGATGACTGGGATGGATTTAAATTGATGACAGAAAAATTGGGTGATAAAATTCAAATTGTCGGAGATGATTTATTTGTTACCAATGCAAGCATTTTAAATGAAGGAATACAAAGAGGTATTGCCAATTCTATCTTAATTAAACCAAATCAGATCGGTTCTGTAAGTGAAACTATGCTTACAGTTCGTCTTGCACAAAGAAACGGTTATACATGTGTAATGAGCCACCGTTCAGGTGAAAGTGAAGATGCTTTTATAGCTGATTTTGCTGCTGCACTTAACTGTGGTCAGATTAAAACAGGTTCAACTGCCCGTGGTGAACGAACTGCAAAATATAATCGCTTGTTAGAGATTGAAAATGAAATTGTATACAGCGAGTATTTAGGGTCAGCACTATTTACTTAGGTCTTTTATGAATAAAGAAGAACTTTTTGAAGAGATTGATACATCACAAACAATTACCCAAAAATATTTGGGGCTCTCTTTAAAAAAGTTTTTTTTTCTGTTCGCACTAGTAATACTGCTTGGTATCTATCTTGGCGTGTTGCTTTATGGTACAAACTCACTTGAAGTACTTTTTGGACTTCAAGATTATGAAAACTATCTTCAAGATGAAGTTGTTCATTTAAAAAAAGAAAATGCCCAACTTCAGCGTGAGTATTTTGAACTCAAAGAAATTTCTGCACAATAATCATAAGTACCTGACCATAATAAATATGCTATAATGTTTGTAAAAAATAGGGTTTATTTATATGATAAGAGTTTTATTATTGATTTGTCTGTGTTCTTTACTGCTTCAAGCAAGAGAAAACCCATTTTTTCCTATAGATTCGGCTCAAGACATTCCTTTAACATCAAATCAGGCAAATAATTTACCTATACTAAAGAGAGCGACTGTTACTTTGCCCTCAACTGCAAGAACTATTGAAAGCGTAACAGTAGAATATAAGAATCTTAACGGTTCAATAGCACATAAAAAAGTATTGATACAAAATGCAATAGATTGGCATTTGCCTATTTTTATTTCGCAAAACTACAATGAATCAAATGATAAAGCTGTAGTGAGAAAGAAAGTAATAAAACAGACAAAAAAAGTGAATTATAAAAAAATTGCATCATTAAAGTTTATATCATTTTATGCAAAGAAAAATAAGCTTAAAATTCTGACAAAAGATAAAATACTAAGAAACTTTTTACTTGTTAAACCACATAGAATAGTATGTGATTTTAAACGTAATACAGATATAGGCAGTTTTATAAAAAGTATTAATGAAAAATCATTATTTACGAAAATACGGGTGGGAACACATAAAGGCTACTATAGAGTAGTTATAGAGCTGGACGGATATTACAGCTATAAATTAGATCATATTCCTGGTGGATATATGATTAAACTTTTATAAAAGACAAGGTTGTAAATGAAGTTTTTATTTTTATTAATAATAAGTATGGTGAGTGCACAGGCCGTAATTACTATTGCACCGGTTGATATAGGTGCACAACCTGGTTTGAGTGGAAGTATTAAAGGCTCATTTGTAACTAAAAGGGGAAATACAAATAGTGATGAATACAGTGCAGGCGCAAGAGTGCAGTATGATGACAATACCACATATGTCATATGGGGTGATATGGCATTCAGTTATGCAAAAGCTTCAGGACAAATAAATACAAACAAAACATATGCACATGTTCGCTATATTCATACACTTTATAAAAAAGATGTAGACTGGGAAGCTTTTATACAGTCTCAAACAAATCAATTTACAAAGATTCAAAAAAGATTATTAGCAGGTATTGGCTTAAGATATCATGCAGCAATGCAAAGT
>CAZDEM010000217.1:0-3054 GCA_964504315.1 uncultured Sulfurimonas sp. | reverse complement strand
AAAGTTCCCTGAGGGGTATCCATAAGATTGACACCATATGATAAAATCTTATCTCGAAGTGTGTCGGCTAACTCAAAGTTTTTCTCTGCTTTTGCCCCATTTCGTGCTTTTATCAAGAAATTTATTTTTCCTTTTGTATCTTCATCTATACCGAATTGAAAATACTCAAAAGGATTTTTTACACCAAAGCCCAAAACTTCTTCTATAAAGCTGAGGTTTGCCATTGTCTCACGCTTGAGCTGCTTGTGTTTACCTGATATGTCGAGTGTTTCGTTTGCACCGCTTATCATTTCATCTATAAGAGCAAGGGCTGAAGATACATTCATATCATCATTAAGTGTATTTAACAGCTCTTTTTTAAAGCTTGTATCATCATTACATGCAGCCAGACCAAAAAGACGTTTTTTGAGTCTGTAGAGCTTGTCAAGACGTTTTTTTGAAGCTTCCAAATCCTGCGTGTTAAAATTGAAATTGCTTCTGTAATGCGTGCTTAAAAGATAAAAACGAAGCACTTCGCCGTCATACTCTTTGAGGGCATCTTTGAGAAAAAAGCTGTTGCCCAGTGATTTGCTCATCTTTTCGCCATCAATGTTGACAAAACCGTTATGCATCCAGTAGTTTGAAAGTGCATGGTTGGTTCCACAGCGTGTCTGTGCCGCTTCATTTTCATGGTGGGGAAAGAGCAGGTCAGCTCCGCCGCCGTGAATATCTATAGCATAAGGCGTATCAGAATATGCCAAATGCTTTTCTATCATGGCAGAACATTCTAAATGCCAACCGGGACGGCCTGCTCCAAAAGGACTGGAAAATGTAATGCTGTTGTCTTTGACACTTTTCCACAGTGCAAAATCGGCATGATTTTTTTTATACGTTGAACTTACCACACGTTCTTGTCTGTCTTGTTCATTTTGTATACGGTGTGAAAGGCTCAAATACTCACTGTCACTCGCCGTATCAAAGTAAACATCACCTTCAGGTGTTTGATAGGCATGCCCCTTGTCTATAAGTTTTTGTATCAAATCAACCATAGCTTCAAGACTTTGGGTTGCTTTTGGCTCAATGGTAGGTCTTTTAACACCGATAGCTTCCATTTCTGTATGAAAAGCTTCTGTGTAAAAGTCTGTGATTTCTTTTATCTCTTTTTTCTGCTCTATCGCTTTTTTAATGATTTTGTCATCTATATCGGTAATGTTTCTGGCATAAGTGACATCATAACCGTTTGCCTCTAAAACACGCGTGAGCAAATCAAATACAAGGGCCGATTTCGCGTGCCCGAGGTGAGCGTCATCATATACCGTGGGACCACAGACATAGAGTGAGGCTTTTCCTTCTTTAAGCGGAGTGAATTTACGTTTTGTTTTTTGTACAGAATCAAATATATGCACGGAGGTATTCCTTTAAAAGTAGTAGTAATGCGATAAGAACAAAAGAACTTACAGCCAGATAGATGAGATTTTTTGAGCGAAGTATAGCAAAAAAGTTTTGCATCCCAAAAACTTTAAGAGTAAAAAATAGACTGACAAAGCCTCCTATTGTACTAGCAAGTGCTAAGCCGGCTACACCAAAGGGACTTATAAATGTTAAGGCAAAAGTAATGTAGACAACAAGAGAAATGGTGGCTATTTTTGCGGCTTTTGCCTGCATCTCTTTTGCATAGAGCCAAAGAACAAAAAGCTTTTGTATTCCAAAAGGCAAAAGTCCGAGCATATACATTTGCAGTACGGCGCTTGTGTTGTTCGTATCGTGTGCATCAAATGCACCTCTTTGAAATAAGAGCCAGATAATTTCGTGTGAGAGTATAATGCCGCCGATAGTACTGAATGTGAGTAAAAAACATAAAAACCAGAAAGCTTTTTGCAGGTTTGCTACAGCTTTTGTTTCATCATTATTTTTTAAATAGCGTGCGATCCTTGGAAACAGTGCCACAGATACGGCAATAGCAAAAAGTGCCAAGGGCAGTTGGAAAATGCGGTTGGCATAGTAGAGGTAGGAGATAGAACCTGTTGCTAAAAATGAAGCCAGAAATGTATCTAAAAAAGCAGAAACCTGTGCTGTAGAGTTACCCCAGACAGCCGGAAAGAAGTTTGTACGAAATTTTTTTGTTTCATTTTTTATGGATGCTGATTTGGCTTTAAAGTATTTCAGTCCGCCAAGAAGAAGCTTTGCAAGCCCCAGTTTATATATGGCGATACAGTGCACACTAAGCTGCAGTAGTCCGCCGATAACTACACCAAAACTCAAATAATAAACGATTTGGCTCTGGCTTTTGTCTTGTGAGAGGTACAACGCACCAATGAGCGAAAGATTCAGCAGGGCAGTCGAAAATGCCGAGGTTGCAAAATGGTGTTTGTACTGAAGCATGGCACTTAAAAATGTAATAAGAAAAATAAATGGAAGGTACCAAAAGTTAATGGCAACATAGGGAGCTGCGAGTGCAATAGTGTCGGCATCAAAACCTGTAGCAATTGCTTTTGTGAAAAGTTCGGGTACGAGATTAACAAGTAAAGTGATTAGAAGTATGATAGAAGAAAAAACAAGTAATATATTTATACTAAATACAGCCTTATGTCTGCTTCGCGTAAATGCAGGTATAAAGACTTGGGTAAAAGCACCCTCTGCAAAAATTCTGCGAAAAAGATTAGGGAGTTTAAAGGCAATAAAAAATATATCACTGTATATATTTGCTCCAAGAGCAGATGCAGTCAAAAGGTCTCTGAAAAATCCCAGTATACGGGAGAATAAAATTCCAAAACTATTAGTAAATATTGCTTTAAACATAGGCTTCTTTGTTGATATGGTATAAGTTTTACATAATTTTAACAAATCTTTGGTTAAAATCTTTAATAACTAAATTTAAAATAAAGCATGGTAACTGAATTATGGCATTATTTGGCTCTGATAAAAAAACAAAAACATTAAGAAAGGTCCGCCCGACAGTTATAAGAACTCAAAACGTTGCTAAAGAGATATTTAACATAGCAAAATCTTATGAAATAAAACCGGAACTGCTTGATTTTAATATACTTGATATCCAAACCTATACAAGAATAAAAA
>CAZDEM010000216.1:0-3055 GCA_964504315.1 uncultured Sulfurimonas sp. | reverse complement strand
AACGGGAGAATATAACAGGGGAAGCCGTCTCACAATCCAAAAAACCAGCTCAAATACAAAAGAAATCTCTTAAAAAAAACTCAAACTATTTATCTCAACATCCAGAAGCCTTGCTCAATCTCCAAATCTTCTGGAGATTATGAGCAATACAAGCTAAATTAAACTCAATCTTCACCTTTTCTAAGCCCCTCAATAAAAATCCCCTAAATCCAAGGTTCTCTTTCAAGTTTCCATACACTGGCTCAACAGTTATCTTACGAAGAGCATATATCTTCTTAGACTTTTTCTTTTCCATCTTTGCTTTCATCCTGAGCCTTTCTCTAAAATAAAAAGGAACATCTTTTTTCTTCTTTAATTTCTTACTATAAAATGTGCAAACTTTCACTCCGGTTTTTCTAACATAAAAACCCCTATATTTATATCTATGACCATCAACTATAAGCTCATTTCTTTTAGCATCATACTTATAATTGTCATGCTTCAATGTCTGCTCTTTTCCATCTAATTTCTGCGCCTGGGCTCTTGAAGGAACATACAAATCAATGTTCTCATCTTCAGCAAACTTAATATTATCACCTGAGCTAAAGCCACAGTCCAGTCCAATTTTGGTATCCTTCTTAAGTTTAACATTGTCTTTTATGTTCTTTATCTGAGGAACAAACTGGTTGGCGTCATGTTTATCCTGACATACATCATTAGCAACAATTATTTGGTTATTTGAAACTGATAATTGAGCATTATAGCTAAGCTCTGAAAATCTTTTCTTGGTCTGCATTGCCCGTGCTTCTGGGTCTGAGATTGAAACCTTTTTCAAGGAATATTTTTCAAGCTCATTCTTTGCTTTCTTAATGTTCTTCTTTATTTTCTTCTTGTCTTTTGACTGATTAAATTCCTTAACAATCTTCTTTATATCTCTTCTATCAATCCCAGTAAGTCCATCGTTAGCATTATCCCCATATAATTCATCTTCTAATTCATCCAAAGCGATATCATCTTCTATCATTTTCTCTATTGCTTTATCAAGCTTGTCTAATCCTTTTTTGTCAAAATATCTTTTGCTTCCAGCATTTGCTTTTAGAGTAGAGCCGTCTATTGAGATGAAGCTTAAGTCTACCATCTTGTTTTTTACAGCCAACTCAACTGTTTTTTTAAAAGCATTCTTGACAAACTCAGGATTAGATTTTCTGAACCGGTTTATTGTCCTGAAATCTGGATTAACCTTTTCAGCTAAGTACATAAAAATAATGTTTTCTGTCGCTGCCTTTGCCAGTTTTCTTGAGCTTCTTGTTCTGCAAAGCATTCCATAAGTTAAAATCTTCATGATTATCCTGGGATGATAAGCAGGATGGCCAGGACCTTCATATATTAAATCAAAGTTAGAGAAATCTAGAGATTCTACAAAATCTTCAACTAGGAAACAAATATGGTCTTTAGGTATAATGTCCTTGATTGATAAAGGCAGAAGCCAGTTTTGGTCTTTGTTGGATGCAAGATATGCCATAGAAATCACCTCGTCTTACTGATTCTACAGATGAGCTTATTTATATATTTTTCTATCTCTCGACGAGAAACTTAATAAAGTAATTGTTAATTGTGGGACAGGCTGTGGAGTTTTGCGTTTTTTAGATAGTTAAATATAATTTCACCCCTATTTTTATTTTGGAACAAAAAAGAGGTGAAATTATGACAAATATCTTGTCAATACCAGAGGAAATTTCGGAATATATAAGCTTTTTTCAACCAGTGTATACAAAACCGCAATTTGAACGCTTTAGTGAGCATATTCTTAGCATGATTATTGACCCAAAATACACCAGTAATAGGATTAATAAGCATTTCTTCCATAAAGTCAATCAAAGTACAAGCAACCGTTTTCTTACAGCCTCTCCATGGGATGAAAATAAAGTTGAGATAAAGATGTTTCATCTTGTCAATTCCTATGGAATTCTTCCTAAGGTAAGGATAGGTGCGCTTGATGACACTTTGTCTCATAAGAAATATGCAAAAAAGATGGAGGGTGTTGGCAATCATCATGACCATCTCAATAACACCTTTAATTATGGACACGACATTGTTTCTTTAGGGATACATACTGAACAAGGCTGTTTACCTTTGGCGTTGAAACCATATGTGAAGAAGAAGGATATTCTTCCTACTATGGAATTCAAAACAAAGAATCAGATTGCTGAGGAAGCAATCAAACAAATACATCAATCTATCCCATTGGATATCATGACAATGGACTCTTGGTATGGTAACAATACAAAACTGCTTTTAGCTCTCAAGAGTCGTGAGATACATTATGTTGCTGCGATCAAGTCTAATCGTAATTTCACAATTAATTGGAAAAAACAATTTGTAAGAGAGTATTTTCGCACTCTTGAGAATAAGGATTTTAAAATTGTCAATATAAAAACAAGTAAGTTTAGGCTACACAAAATAAAAGGATTCATGTCAAAACTAAGAGATATAACACTGCTAATTAGCCAAATGTGGAACAAAGAAGATGATAATTGGAGTGAACCATTCTATATCATTACTGATTTGCATAACAAATCAGCAATTGAGATATTGCAACTATATCTCAAAAGGAATCCAATTGAGGTTTTTCATAGAGAAGCTAAACAACATCTTAACATGGAGGCATATAAGTTAAGAAAGTACAAGGGAATAATTCGGAACCTATTCCTTGTAGTAATTGCATATGTGATACTTATGTTGATGATGTTTAGTAAGAAGATGAAAGCAACAATCGGACAAATGTGTGAGTATGTAAAGAAATGTTGTGAGACAGTATCATTCCATACTGTAATCAACATAGATAGTAATATTATATTAAAGAAAGACATACAGCAAAAGTTAGGACTAATTGCCTAATCCGCAAAACTCCAGTTTTTTAATCTATGTCTAAACATTCATGAAGAATTGTTCAGGCTAATAAGGCGCTTCTATAAAAACAAAGATATATATACTAAAAATCAAATATGCTTTTTTAATGTTAAATAAAACAATGATCATCGTCTCTGATGAGATCAAAAGAGGCATAAGGAACAAG
>CAZDEM010000215.1:0-3061 GCA_964504315.1 uncultured Sulfurimonas sp. | reverse complement strand
ATACCTTGACGTCAAGCGTGATGGAATGGGACATCTCTTATAAAGATTAATGAAATTTTGATGCACTGAGGGCCTGAACTCTTCTTTGGCTTGCATCGAGTACTCTGAGTAAATCTTTTGTAGCCTGCTCAAGATCTTTGTAGTATACTTTAGCCTTCTCAAGTTCCAAAGCATTAATTTTATGTACCCCAAAAATTTTAGAAAAAAATCCCTCATCCTTTTCATGCACAAAAATTGCATGAATTTTAGCATATTGTATATGCCAAGCTTCATGTATCATATCTAGGTTTTCATAAAACTGAGCCCCTAAAATATTCTTTACTCTCTCTTTATCACCATAGAGCCACTGGCCAAATTCACACTTTATTTTAGAAACAGGTGTTAAGTTGTCAACATGTTTACCTTCAATCAAAGACTTTACTTTAGCCATTTGTTCTATATGCGCCTCTCGGGCATGTTCAATCGCATTTATTGTTTCTTGTTTGTTCATATCAGTTAACCTTATAAAGTACTTTATATTATTACATAAAATTTCTAAATTTACTCATCTATTTAAGAAAAATCATTATATAATCTTAAAAACTTAAAGAAGGAATATAAATTGAAACATCCAGAAACAATTAATAATGAGGTAAAATTAAATCCAAAAAAATATATAGTTTCAAAAACAGATCCCAAAGGGATTATTGAATACGGTAATGACTATTTTGTAGAAATCTCTGGCTACACTGAAACAGAACTCATTGGGAAACCCCATAGTATTGTGAGACATCCCGACATGCCAAAAGTTGTGTTTAAAATGATGTGGGACAGAATCAATGAAGCGAAAAATATCATAGCCGTTGTTAAAAACCTTGCTAAAGACGGCAGCTACTATTGGGTCATCACTGAGTTTGAGCCAAAAATAGATCCTATCACAAATAAGATCATTTCACATACCGCTTTTAGAAAAGCTGCTCCGCAAAAAGCAATCAGTACCATGGCACCTATTTATGAAAAATTACTCGAAATTGAGAAAGAAGGCGGTATGGAAGCCAGTGAAAAATATCTTCGAGGCTTTTTTGAAGAAAAGAAAATCAGTTATGATGATTTTATTGATGAACTAATAGGCAATAAAGGCTTGTTCAAAATTTTCTTTAGTGCTATGAAAAAAATCTTTTCATAAAAGCTCTTTATTCAAATTTACATTCTATTAAATAATATTCAGATAAAATATCTTTTATAAAGGATATTTTATTGGATTTAAAAACAACACTCGCTAGTGATAAGATAGATTTACCAAATGATTTTTTTCAAAAAGTACAAAAATATAAAGAGCATCTCTTTAAGTGGAACAAAATTCACAACCTAACAGGTGCTAAAACTGAGCAGACTTTAAATGAATTCATTTATGACGCCGTATTTCCCGTTAGCTTTCTGCCAAAAGTAGACTCTCTAATGGATATTGGGACAGGAGCAGGCTTTCCGGGAATGATTTTAGCATTTGCACTGCCCCAAACAAAAGTTACGCTGGTAGAGCCTTTAACAAAACGGGCAAGTTTTTTACAGTTTATCAAAGCTGACTTGGGACTTGAAAATGTACGCGTTGTTAAAAAACGGGTTGAAAATATGCCAGATGAAGTGTTTGAACTTATAACATCTCGTGCCGTTACTGACACAAAGATGCTTTTAAGCTTAAGTAAAAACTTTCGGGATGAACATTCAAAACTACTATTTTACAAAGGTGAAAAAGTTTTTGATGAAGTTGATGCAGATATTCATATGAAACATAAAATTATCGAAACAAAAAACAGACACTATTTACTTCTAGGAGAAGAGTTATGATACTTAAAATACTTATAATCGGTGCAGTTATTGCCGCCGTTTACTTTTTGTTTTTTAAAACAAAACCGGAGGCAAAAGTCTCAAAAAAAAGTGCAAAAAAAGAGTCTAAAAAACTCGATGCCGATGAAATGGTTGAGTGTGCAACCTGCGGTGTTTATGCGGAAGTTGAGGAGTGTATTCTCAGTAACGGAAAGTATTATTGTTCTCGTGAATGTCTTGCAAAGGCAAAATAGTGCTCTTTTTCGGTCATAGATTTATTGAAAGTGAAAAATTTTATCATGTGTTTGATATAGACACTATTATTCAAACGCCGCCCTCTTCAACCATTTACTTAGAGTTTGATGAAAAAAATCTTGATATCATCAACTACCTTAAAGACAATAAGATAACCTTTGCTCTGAAAGTAAAAAATATAACTGAGCTGATGTATGCATCTGCCCTGGGAGCAAGCTATATACCGGTAGAACAAAAACTGGCGAAAACTGCCCAAAAAATTGCTGAAAGCTACCTTTTTGACGCAAAAATCTTAGTACATGTAGAAGATGAAGATGATATTGAAGAAATGGCACTTTTAGGCATTGACGGTGTTATTTTTGCAGAGGCTATAATTAAAATCCCTTAAACTTTAAAAAGAAGTCTTAAAAATTATTTTGATATAATAATTTAAGGAAAAATTGAATGGATCAGTATTTTAATAACAAAATTTTATATGCCATTCCCGTTATATTCCTTATTGTTTTATTATTTAGAATTTCATACAGTTATCATGAAACAAAATCACAGGTTTATGATTTTGCAAAAAAAGAAGCAGAAGTTTTAAATGCTCATGCAATGGCTCATAGAAATTACTATCAAAAATTATTTTTAGACAAAATCATACCTTTAAATGCAAAAACACTCCCGGCTTTGCCTGCCTACAGCTCTTATGAAATTTCTAAAACATTTTCAAAAAATAATATACTAAACATAAAGATACAAACCGTCTCAGACAAAGCAAGAAATCCTAAAAATCTAGCCGATACAGATGAACTAAATGCTATAAAATTTTTCAAAAAAAATCCAACAGCAAAAGATTACTTTAGTGATCAAAATAGTGACTACTACCAATATGCTTCTGCTTTAAGAATAGAAAGAAAATGCTTGCAATGCCATGCTTCAAAACAAAAGGCTCCTTTATTTATTCAAAAACAATATTCAAGAGCTTATGATTATAAACTTGGTGAGCTTAGAGGTATTA
>CAZDEM010000214.1:0-3079 GCA_964504315.1 uncultured Sulfurimonas sp. | reverse complement strand
TGCTTATTTACAGTGATGGATTAAATGAAAATGGCATAGATAATTCTGAAGAAGTATATGGAAAATATTTAAAAGAAGATTTTAAAACTACAAAAACTGTTCAAGAGTTTAAATACAAATCACAAGAAAGGTTTTCAGCACAAGATGATGATATAACCTATATTTATTTAGGAAAAGAAGAAGGTTCTAAATAATGAAAAAATTACAAGAATTCACAAATAAACTAAATATATTATATGTAGAAGATGAAAAAGAGTCAAGAGAACAGATAAGCAGCATTTTCAAACTGCTTTTTAATTCACTTGATATAGCCTTTGATGGAGAGGATGCTCTTAAAAAATACAATCTGAAACCTTATGATATTGTAATAACAGATATTAATATGCCAAAAATGAATGGTATTGAATTAACAAAAAAAATAAAAATGCGCGATCCATTGCAAAACATTATAATTATTTCTGCACATAATAATGCTGATTATTTGTTAGAAGCAATTAATCTTGGTGTCGATTACTTTATTATAAAACCTATTCAAATGGAACAACTCAAGCTTGTTTTAACAAAAATGGCTAATATTGTTTACTCACAAAAGATTTCCCAAAGATACTATGAAGAACTTGGAAAAGAGTTAGAAGCAAAAACTGCAAAATTAGCAAATCAACTCATCACAGATGAGCTTACCGGTCTTCTGAACAGAAATGCCCTGCTTAAATTATCACATAAAAAATATACCAAACGAACTATGCTTCTTATTAGTATTGATAACTTTGATCATATTAATATTGCATATGGATACGATAATGGAAACCTGCTTCTTCAAGAGCTGGCAAATTTTCTTAAATCAAAAATACCCAAGGAGACAAAATTATATAGAGTAAATTCCAATGAATTTGCTGTTGTCTCTTTTGAAAAGTCGTTAGATGAGATGAAAACATATGCAAAAATTTTACAAAATGAAGTTTTACATCACAAAATAATATTTAATAAAATCTCTACAAAAATAAGTATTACCATAGCAATAACTGATGGAGCTGACTGTTTATTAAAAAATGCCCATATCGCTTTAAAAGAAGCACAACAAATGGGAAAAAACCGCATAAATGTATATAAGAAAAATTCTCCGATTGAACTTTTACAGTTAAAAATTCAAGAGTATATGCCCAAACTAAGAAAAGTTATCTCAAAAAGACATGTAGTACCTTATTTTCAACCTATTATAAATAATAAAACGAAAAAAATTGAAAAATATGAGTGTTTAGCTAGAATCATTGATAAAAATGGGGCAATTGAATCACCTTTAAACTTTATTGATATTGCAGAAATGACTGGAATGATTCCTGACATTACAAGAATTATGATAGATAAATCTTTTAAAGTATTTCAAAACAATGCATTTGAATTTTCTATTAACATTAGTGAATATGATTTAAATGATGGTTACTTACAAGATTATTTACAAAAAAAACTCATAGAGTATAATATTGATGCATCAAGAGTTGTTTTGGAAGTGCTTGAGGGAATCAGTGCAATTGGGGCAAAAAGAAGTTTAGAGCAATTACTCAATCTTAAATCAGATGGTTTTGGAATTGCCATAGATGATTTTGGTGTACAAAACTCAAACTTTGAAAGAGTGCACTCCATGCAGGTTGATTATATCAAAATAGACGGAAGTTTTATAAAAAATATGTATAAGAACAAAAAAAGTTATACTGTAGCAAAAACTATTAGTGAATTTGGTAAAAGTATAGGTGCAAAAATTATCGCAGAATATGTTCATTCAAAAGAAGTACAAGATATTGTACTTGAGTTGGGAATTGAATACTCACAAGGTTATTATTTTTCTCCACCACAAAAAACGCTCTGATATTCTATATAAAATTAGCTATAATTCCATAAAATTTTACAAGAGTGGGAAATTATGGAATTTACTTTAGAAGCTACTTCAAAAAATGCTCGTGCCGGAGTAATTAAAACAGCTCATTCAACAATTAAAACTCCCGTATTTATGCCTGTTGGAACTATTGGAAGTGTTAAATCTTTAGATGCTCATGATGTTTTGGAGCTTCTCGGTGCTGATATTATTTTAGCCAATACCTACCACATGTACCTTCGTCCTGGAGATAAAACAGTTGCAAAAATGGGAAAACTACACGGTTTTACTAAATATCCTAAAAGCTTTTTGACAGATAGCGGCGGTTTTCAGGCATTTTCTTTAAGCGATATGTCAAAACCAAAAGCTGACGGTATAGAATTTCGCTCACATATTGATGGCAGCAAACACTTTTTTACACCTAAAAAAGTTATAGATATTCAGCACAATTTAGGTTCAGATATTATGATGATTTTAGATGATTTGGTTGCATTGCCTGCTACACAGGAGAGAATCAAGCTAAGTATAGAGAGAACGACTGCTTGGGCAAAAGAATCTATAGAGTATTTTCGAGCGAAGCAAAAAGAGGGCGTAGGCGTAGAACAAAATATATTTGCCATTATTCAAGGTGGAACAGACAAAGCATTTCGTACAAAATCTGCAACGGAGTTATGTGCTTTAGATTATGATGGTTTTGCCATTGGCGGTTTAAGTGTTGGTGAGCTTAACAATGAAATGTATGACACAGTTGAACATACGATACAGTATATGCCAAAGGATAAACCTCGTTATCTTATGGGTGTTGGAACGCCTGAGGATTTAATAGAAAATATCGAGCGTGGTATAGATATGTTTGATTGTGTAATGCCGACAAGAAATGCAAGAAACGGTACGCTTTTTACTTCATTTGGGAAAATGAACATCAAAGGTGCAAAATTTAAAGAAGACCCTGCACCGATAGACCCGGAATGTCAATGTCTTACATGTAAAACATACAGTCGTGCCTATATAAACCACCTCTTTCGTGCCCGTGAAATTACATACTTTAGACTTGCTACTATTCACAACCTGCACTATTATTTAAATCTTATGAGAGAAATACGTGAAGCTATTTTAGAAGACAGATTTGCGGAGTATAAAAAAGAGTTTTATGCTAAAAGAGCGTAAGAGTTTTTGAGTTTTCAAGCAACTCAGCCCAGGTTGAAACCT
>CAZDEM010000213.1:0-3144 GCA_964504315.1 uncultured Sulfurimonas sp. | reverse complement strand
GGCTGAATTGCTTTAAAGCCTAAAAGGCGAAGCTAAAGCATCGCTTCCGAAGAGCCAGAAATTCTTTTCGGAACCCAGGTTTTAACCTGGGCTGTAATGGCATAAATATAAATAATTTTTACAAGGTACAAAATGAATATAAAAAATAGAATAAACTTTGAAGACGCACTTAAACTCTATGATATGGATTTCTTCGAACTAGGCACTTTAGCAGATAAAAAGCGTCAGGAATTACACGGTAAAAAAACCTATTTTAATATCAACCGTCATATAAACCCGACAAATGTGTGTGCAGACGTTTGTAAATTTTGCGCCTATTCAGCGACACGAAAAAATCCGAACCAATACACGATGAGCCATGAAGATATTTTAGAAATAGTAAAAGATATTGATGCACGCGGTGCAAAAGAGGTACATATCGTCTCAGCTCATAATCCTAATGTGACACTTGACTGGTACTTGGGTATATTTAAGAAGATTAAAACGGCTTATCCGCATTTACATGTAAAGGCGCTAACAGCTGCAGAAGTTGACTTTTTATCTCGTCATCATGGGCTTTCTTATGATGAGGTACTGGATTTGATGGTAGAAAATGGAGTTGATTCTATGCCGGGCGGCGGTGCTGAAATTTTTGATGAAAAAGTTCGTGATTTTATCTGTAAGGGAAAAGTTACATCAGACCAATGGTTTGAAATTCATAGAAAATGGCATGAAAGAGGAAAAAAATCTAATGTTACTATGCTTTTTGGACATATAGAGAGTCGTGAAAACCGCATAGATCATATGATGCGAATCCGTGAACTGCAAGATATTACAGGCGGATTTAACTGCTTCATTCCATTGGTGTATCAAACGGAGAATAATTATCTTAAAATAGAAAAAGCGATTACTGCAAACGAAATATTAAAAACAATGGCGGTTGCTAGACTTGTACTTGATAATGTGCCAAATTTAAAAGCATACTGGGTGACATCAACTGTCAATTTGGCACTCGTTGCACAAGAATTTGGAGCAAATGACCTTGACGGAACGATAGAAAAAGAGTCCATAAACTCAGCCGCAGGAGCAAAAAGTGCTAACGGAGTAAATCTGGAAGATTTCACAGCACTGATAAAAAACAGTGGATTTACGCCTGTAGAGAGAGATAGCCTCTACAATGAAATAAAAGTTTGGTAATATTTCGGAATCAAAGTAAAAAATCGGCAAGTCTTTTCGGAACCCAGACTTTCAAACGCTAAAGCGTGACTTAGAAAAAAACTAAATTTTTTTCTGTAGTCTGGGCTGAGCTGTTTGTAAGCCTAAAAGGCGAAGCTAAAGCATCGCTTCCGAAGAGCTGGAGATATCTTTTGGGAACCCGGTTTTAACCTGGGCATTAGTTGCTTTGAAAGTTTGAATAATATTAAAGCCTAAAAGGCGAAGCTAAAGCATCGCTTCCGAAGAGCTGGATATTTTTTCGGAACCCATGTTTTAACATGGGCTGATAGGGCTTAAAAGTATCGTAGGAGAAAAAGTTGCACACAAAACTACACCACATAAATTTAAAAGAACACTATCAATTTGTAACATTTAGAACATATGAAAGTGTAGATGAATATGTCAAAGGTATACAAAACTCCACAGATACAGAAAAAATCAAACAGTATAAAATAGACAAATATCTCGATACAGCTAAAAATGGCGCGTATCTTTATGATGATGCTATAGACATTATGACTGACACTGTTTTGGTGGAAGATGAGAATATGTATGATGTTGAAATTATGTCTATTATGCCAAATCATGTGCATATTTTATTGAAACAGCATATAAATTTAGAGATAATTATGCAGTATATAAAAGGTAAAAGTGCTGTGGAATTAAATAAACACTTTCAAAGAAAAGGAACGTTCTGGGCAAATGGGTATTTTGACAAGGCAATCAGAGATGATGAGCATTTTGTAAAGGTTTATAATTATATAAAAAATAATGCACTCAAAGCGGGATTAACGGATGAAAGAGTTTTTAGCAAATATGAGTAGTAATCGCTTTAAAGCCTAAAAGGCGAAGCTAAAGCATCGCTTCCGAAGAGCTGGAGATATCTTTTGGGAACCCAGACTTTCAAACGCTAAAGCGTGACTTAGAAAAAAACTAAATTTTTTTCTGTAGTCTGGGCTTGAGTTACAAAGGAGAGAATTATAAAAATTTCAGTAATAATTCCAACATACAACCGATATGAATTTTTAAAAAGAGCTGTGGCATCTGTACTTTTTCAGACTTATGCAGCAGATGAGATAATTATAGTTGATGACGGTTCTGTTGATAATACCTTTCAAATTAAAGAAGATTTTCCAAATATAAAATACTTTTACCAAAAAAATTCCGGTGTTTCCTCAGCCAGAAATAATGGCATTAAAAACGCAAAAAATGATTGGATTGCATTTTTGGACTCAGATGATGTTTGGCATCCTGATAAACTAAAATTACAGCTAGAATTTCACCGACAAAACAGAGATATTTTTATGAGTTATACTGATGAAAAGTGGATACGAGATGATAAAGAGATAAAAGTGCCAAAGAAGTTCAAAAAGATAGGCAAAAATGCTTTTGTCGAAAATATCTCTTATTGCAATATCGCCCCATCATCAGTGCTTATACATAAAAAATTACTTGATATATGTGGCTTGTTTGATGAGTCTTTGAGTGTATGTGAAGATTATGATTTATGGCTTAGAATTGCCTGTAGTGAAAAAATAGGCTTAATAAATGAAAAACTTATAACAAAATATGCCGGACATGAAGATCAACTTAGTTTTAAGTATTGGGGAATGGACAGATTTCGTGTTAAATCATTAGAAAATTTTTTAGATACTGAGCATGAGGATTTGGTGTTAGAGACTTTGATACAAAAATATACGCTATTGCTTAAAGGGGCTATAAAATATGATAAAATGACGGATATTGAAATTTATGAAAGTAAATTGAGGTTTTTAAGACTAAAGAGGCAAGGTTAAAACCTTGCTTCCGAAGAGCTGGAAACATTTTTCAAAACCCAGATTTTCAAACGCTAAAGCGTGACTTAGAAAAAACTAAATGCTTTTCGGAACCCAGGTTTTAACCTGGGCTGAGTTGTTTTAAAACCTAAGAGGCAAGGTTGAAACCTTGCTT
>CAZDEM010000212.1:0-3172 GCA_964504315.1 uncultured Sulfurimonas sp. | reverse complement strand
CAGTAATATGCTGCAACATGTTTGCCCTTCGGGTAAAAGATAAGCTAACATCTGACTTCGTTAGACTATCCTTGAAGCTACTAGTAGCTCCTGCAATAGTCTGCCTTGCATCTGATAGCTTCTCTTTTATTTAAATTATTACTCCTTAGTTGAGTTTGGTATTATATCACTATAGTCATATTTTTTGGTATCTATATAATATTTTTTTCCTACAACAATAATTCTTTCATCTTTTTTTGCACTCTTTTTAAACCTGGCTTTCATTTTTTTGATCTTTTTCTCTGACAAATCATACTTTTTCAGGTGCTTGTTTAAAGAAATGACTTTACTGGTCTCTACAAGTTCTGATGCAACCTCTGCTTCAATTTCTGCTTCAAGCATCTCTTCTTCTATTGCTGTTTTCTGCGGTGCATTGAGCATAAATTGAGACGAAATACTGCTGAGAATATTTTTGAGCTGCTCATCTTTTTCTTTGTAGATTCTTTCTATCTTTTCACGTTCTTCTATAAGCATCTGCTCTTTTTGGTCTCTAAGGCTTCGTGTTTCACTCTCTAACGTATCTACACGTGACTGCAATTTTTTATTTTGTTCTTCAAGGAGTTTATAATATCTGTCATTATTTACTGCAGTGTGTCTGGGCTGAGCAGGTTTTCTTGCTCCTGTTTTTGCCTGTTTCTCATCCACCATTACCATCTTCACGCCCTCTTGCAGCACACTTTGCAGTGAACCGCGTCTTATGCGATTATGTATTGCCTCTTTTGAAACACCAAAATACTCCGCTGCATCATTTACACTCATTTTTTTCATCTGTTTTTTCCTCTGCTACCGCATATTTTCAAAAACCAGAGGAGCTTCCCACTCACCCTCTCTTACCATCTTCATCACTTTTTGCAAATCATCAAGTTTTGCTCCTTTTACGCGAATAGAATCTCCTTCTATTTGTGCATTTACTTTGAGTTTCATCTTTTTAATGTCTGCCGTAATTTTTTTGGCCTCTTTTGACTCTATGTAGTCAACTATTTTAAAAGTCGCTTTACGTGTTGAACCACTGGCATCTTCAACTCTAAGCTCATCCAATACTTTAGACGAAAGCCCTTGTTTTAGCAGTTTTGCTATAACAATGTCTTTAAGAGCATCGAGTTTATTGTCACTTGAAGCTACAAGCACTAACACTTTATCTTTCTCTTTTAAATTGACTTCATATGTAGTTCCCTTAAAATCATAACGATTTGAGACTTCCCTCTCTACTAAGTTAATAGCATTTTTTAAGTTTTGCATATCTATTTTTGCCGTTATATCAAATGAGTGCTCTTTTGCCATGGTTCACCTTTTTTTGTTTTAATTATAACATAGTTTGTTTGTTAGTGAAAAATACTAAATAAAAACTTGATGCATATCATCAAGATATAAAGAAAAAATTGCTATTATCTACACTATTTTTACATGTAGGTATTTTTATGCAAGAAGAAGATTTAGAAAAAAAACTCAATAAACGCGAACGATACAAAGCCAGACTCAAGCCCTATGATTATTTTGTCAAAGAGTTTGATACTATTGATTTTGAAAGTCTGGGGGAAGGAGACCGATACTACCTTCAGGACTTTGGTATATTCAATACCGATTTTTTGGAAGATGAATTTACGATTCGTGTCCGTATCGCCGGTGGAAGAATCACTACAAAACAGTTTAATTTTCTCGCAGATATAGTAAATGAGTATGATTTAACCCTTGTCTTAACTGCGCGTGCAGGCTTTCAACTGCATGATGTCCAGGCTGAGGACGTTCATGAGCTCTTTAAACTTTTAAACGACAACGATCTCATTACCTGGCAAAGCTTTGGCGATAACATCAGGAATATCGTAACCGATGTATATGACGGTGTGAACAGGTATGCAAAAATCGAGGTCTACCCGCTTATAAAACAGATGCAAGACTACATCATTAAAAATCCGAAATATGTCGGTATGCTGCCTCGCCGCGTCAGTATCGGCATCTCCGGAAACTCCGCCAATGTCAACTCATTTTTTGCAAATGACATCTACTTTGCATTGGCAAAGAAAGATGAAGTATATGGGTTTAATGTCTATATGGGCGGAAAAAATACCGAAATAGCACAAGACGCAGACATATTTTTACTGTATGAAGAGGTATTTGATTTTTTTACAGCCTTTGTTGAAACTTTTTATACACACGGTTCACGATTTTCACGCTCAAAAACCAGACTTTTTTATATGATAGAAGAGCTTGGACTGGACAAACTCAAAGAGCTTATGGAAGATGTATATGGCAAAAAATTTAACCGTGCCGGCGAACTACAGCTCTTACATGCTGAGTTTAATGAGTTTGAAGTTTTAAATAATAACAAATACGCCTTTTGTTATCAAACAGATTTTGCACGTCTCTCGCCAAAAGAGATACGCAAAATCAGTGACTATGCTAACAAACACAATGCCGAAGTTCGTTTGGGCATTGACCAAAATATATACATAATCGGCATAGATGAAAAAGAAGCCCCTTTCGATTCTCCTGCACTGAGTTCTACCATAGTCTCCTGCGCCGGCAATCTCTGCCCTTACGCTGTTTGGAGCATTAAAGATGAAAGTGCCGAGTATCTGCCGCTGGAAAAAATTTATGAACATAAAATAAAGGTCGGATTTTCCGGCTGTGCAAAAGGATGCGGACGCCACCGTCATACCGATATCGGACTCATAGGACTTAAAACAAACAACTTTGGAGACACAGACGGAGGCGCGAGAGTTTTTATAGGGGCAGAGCATGACGTGGGAAGAAGTGTGGCAAGACAGCTCTTTTCTATGGTGCCTTTTGTGCACTTAAAAGAGACAATAACACTCATTGTAGAACTTTTTGAAAAAAGCAAATGTAAAAATTTCCAGCTCTATGCACATCACATTTTAAACAAATACTCTGAAGATTTTTTAAGTCTCTGGCATCTTTACAATCTTAAAAACAAAACATCGCTAACACTTCCCAAACAAGACAATATTCTTACATGTAAAGAAGAAGAAAAGCTGCTTTTTGAGAATTTTTCAGGCATTGAACTTATAGAAGATGATTTCAAAAAAACAGTGAGTGCTCTGGCAAAAGAGTTATGGACAGTAGCGGGCAAAGACCCCCATTACAAACCACCCATAAAAAGAGTAAATGTCAGATA
>CAZDEM010000211.1:0-3256 GCA_964504315.1 uncultured Sulfurimonas sp. | reverse complement strand
GGTCATGTCCCACATCTACACAACTTACCTCTTTTACTCCGCGTTCAAGCAAAACTTGAGTAAAACCGCCTGTAGAAGAGCCGATGTCCAAAGCTATTTTATTCGTTACATGTAATCCGGTTTCATTTAAAAACTCATCAAGTTTAAATGCCGCACGCGAAACATAAGATTTATGCTCCTGCACATCTACCTCATCATTTTCTTCTACTCTATAAGAATTTTTTTTTGCCGCTTTTTCATTAACAAAGACCAACCCTTCTTTAATAAGAGTCTGTGCTTTATTACGACTGTCTGTAAAACCATTTGTTACTAGATAGTTATCTAAACGCATTCAATTCCTTTTTTATATGTGAAAATGGTATCCTTTCCTGTTCCAAACGAAAATTTGTATCATAGTAATCATTAAAGAGCCGTTCATATAGCAAAGCTTCATCTTGAGTGAGACATTTTAATTCTTTGTAACTTTTTTCTTGACTTGCAACTGCTAAACCTTGAAATGCCTCTAGTATTTGCCTATCCATAAACAAAGATTGTATATGAGGAAAGTATCCTCTTGCCTGTGAAAGAATCGCAAACCCATCTATATCAATATCTCCCCAATAAAAAATCTTTTTCTCACGCATCCATTTCGCTTCTTTGACTCTTCCTACTCCATAGCCATTACCAAAAATAACGATTGATTTTGCAAGCTGAGGAAAAGAGAGCATAGTTATCTTATTTTCTACGATAAAGACATTTTCACACGCAATGTTAAGCTCTGAAAACGCCTCCGTTGTCAATGAAATATCACTAAGTCCATTAATATTAAGCTCTTCATCCAAAATCCTAAATCGTACTAGCGGCAGTTCATATTTGAGTCCATATTTTTTTTCAAACCCATTATCTGAAAGTTTTGTTATACTCTTATCATAACTGCTTTCATCCAAAACATACATCAACAAAGCATCAACCACTACTCTGTTTTTTTGTATAAATTTTGTATCTACTCCGTTAATAGAGAGTTCTCGCACATAGATATTTGGACGCGGATGGGTATGAAAAAAGCTAACTACATCTAACAATTGATCAATATTTTGCATATTTTGCAGTAACAGATTTGGTCTTTTTAAAAAAAATTGTTTCAGTGATGCAAATCTGCTAACAGCGTTCTCATATGCCTCACAAAACGTTTTAAACTCCTCCTCTTTTGCGACAAAAGATAAAAAATTTACTTCACTCTCAAAAACCACACTAACCGGCAGTCTCTGTACACCCATACTTTTGAAAGTAAACTCCCTATACTCTAACATAAGATGCAGGCGTTGCAAATTTTTTATCTCATCAAAAAGAGTGGTGAAGTTTAAACGCAGCTCCTTTTGTGTCGGTTTCTTAAGAGAGATTGTGTAAGGAAAAAGTGTCTCTCTTTCCATAAAACTCCGAAAAAAATCTCCATTTTCATAAAGTCTCAATGCTTTTTTACGAATAAGTTCTATATCATAGAGCATTAAACACCCCTGGCATTTTTCTGATACTCTTCAATGCTCATAGAGAGTAATGAAGAGTGCATGCCATCTTGATTATGCACAAAATGAATACTTTTTACAAAAGGTTCGATGACATTAATTTTGGTCTTTGGCGTAATAACCAAAAGTTGTAAATGGAGTTTTTCAAAAAGACGCAGTGCATATTTTGTACTCTCATCACTTCCCTTTCCAAAAGCTTCATCTATCATAACAAATCGAAAAGAACGACTTTTTACTTCATTATACTCTAACCCAAATTGAAAAGCCAAAGAGGAGGCCAAAACAGTATAGGCAAGTTTCTCTTTTTGGCCACCTGACTTACCGCCACTGTGAGCATAATACTCTTTTTCGCTGTTATCACTGATATAGCGCTCACTTGCACTGAAGTTAAACCAGTTTCGTACATCTGTCACAAGAGCCTTCCATCGTTTATCGATTTCACTCTGCCCTTCTCGTCCGTTAAACCGTTCTATGATATTTTTAATCTGCACAAATTTTGCTTCATCATAACTGTTATCACTGCTAATAGCATAAGAAATGGCAGATTTAAGCTCTTGTTTAAACTCCCGTATCTCTTTAATGTTGGAAGGTTCTGCAATGAGTTTGATGTATGTACCGCTATTGTATTCTATCTCTTTAAGCGACTCATTTATCTTTGTGATTTTCATCTCTATCTCTTTGGCATTATGCTCTAACTCTTCTTGAATCATTACCATTTTTTGCATCGTTTTTTCTTTGAATAGTGCTTTAAAACGCTTTTCAAACTTTGGCAAATCATCACGCTTTAGCGCTGTTAATTTTGCACGAAACTCTGCCAATGATTCCATAGAGGCATCAAACTCTTGCGACTCTATTGTAAATTTACTCGTATAACTATTCATCATTGTCAAGATTTTCTGCACAATATTTTGCACGCGTTTTGCAAGATTATCTACTCTTCTTTGCAACTCTTGGCGGAGTTCTCTTTCCCTTGCCCCAACAGTAGAAAGAGAGAGTTTTCCCCTCTTTTTGAGTGAAAAAAAATCATCCAAACGAGACTGCACTTCTTCTTTAAGAGGAGTTACATTTTCAAGTTCTTCAAGCTGTATGTTGTGTGTTTTTATATTTTCCAGTAATCCTCCAAGCTGCTGAGTATACTTTTCTCTTTGCAGCTTAATCGCTGTATTTTCTTGTTGCACTTTTTGCAGTTCCTTGCGCAATGTTGCTATGCGATCAGAACTTTTTTCAAGTGCTTCAAGTTCTGCATTTATTTGTTCTATCTTTTTGACAACACTATAAAAATCAACTGATTCAAAACTTTTATATGTCAAAATATCACGCAGTCTGTCACGTTTTTTTTGTAGGCTGTGCAGATTTTTATCTCCATTCGCAAGTGCTTCTGTGACAAAAGAGAGTTTTGCCTGCAGATGTTCCTGCTCTTTTTGTATAGCTGCTAATTTTTGGGCATTATCCCAACCAAGTGTCCATCTGCTCTTATCTGTAATAATATGTCTATCATCTTTTTCATGGCGTGTATAACTACTTTTAAACTGCCCCGTTTTAGTAAGTGCTTTTTTGTATTTTCTAAACTCCACAAGTGTCTCTACACAGGCAATGTCAAAACGTTCAAAAAGCATCATATCGAGTGCATCATAAAAAGGTGAGTCGGCCTTTATCTCTATCTTTTGCAGCAGTGAGTTTTTGCTCTGTTGAAAAAAATCTCTTTTTTTCTGCTTTTTAAGCACTTTAAAATAAACAAGTTTGCCATTTAAATG
>CAZDEM010000210.1:0-3301 GCA_964504315.1 uncultured Sulfurimonas sp. | reverse complement strand
TAGCGGGCAAAGACCCCCATTACAAACCACCCATAAAAAGAGTAAATGTCAGATAAGGCCTCTAAAAACTAGGGCTCCCATCAAATCCAAAACTGCCGCCGAAGTTTTGTGAAAAACTGGGGTCGGTGTACCCTGCCATTGTTGACTTCATGCGGAGTTTTTCAATATCTGCTTTTGACGATATACCTTGCGGGCAGACAAGTGTACATTCATTGCATAAGGTACAATCCCACACACCATTTTTCTGAATAGTTTCTATTTTTTCTTCCGGTGATGCCTCACGTTTGTCACTCACATATTTCCAGACACCCGTTAGAGCAAAAGGTCCTAAAAATTCTTCATTCACACTATAAACAGGACAGGCAGAATAGCAAGAACCGCATAGTATACAGTCACTCTGCAGTGCATTTATCTTTTCATCTTCATGGGTAAGTTTTGCTTCTTTGTTATATGTTTGCAGCCATGTTTTTGCACGCTTGTTCGTCTCTAGGGCCCTGTCCATATTGACAACCAAGTCGCGTATGACTGCAACATTTTTAAGCGGTTCTACAACATCTCCATCTTGTACTTTATATGCACAGGCAAGGACCTCTTTTTCATTCACTCGCATAGAACAACTGCCACAAACACTACTGCGGCATCCACTGCTATAGGATAAAGAACTGTCTTGTTCTGTTTTTATGTTATTTAAGACCTCTAAAAGTGTGGCATCTTTTAGGTCTACATCATACTCTACAAAATCGGATGCTCTTTTTATACTTATTTTCATGCCCTTGTCTCCTCTGCCACAAAATGAGCGCCGCAGCTCTCTTTTCTCTTTAATGCACCCGTAACTACTGCTTCACAGACATCAAGCATATTTCTAAATTCTATAAACTCTATTAAGTTAGTATTATAGAATTTAGAACTGTCTTTCACACCCATCATAGGAAGCTGATTTTTCAACAGCCGTATCTCTTCTTGTGCGCTCAGGAGTTCACTTTCTTTTCTAATAATGCCGACTTTTTTATAAAACAGCTCGCCTACAAACTCACGTTTTTGGTAAAAATCAATTTCATTTGAAAACTCTTTGGAAGTATCGATAAAGTTTGTTCTCTTTTTAAAATCAAAGTCATTTTTACTTTTGTCGTCGCAAAAAGTATAATTCGCTGCACTTTTTCCGGCTTCACGCCCGAAAACAACAATCTCTAAAAGTGAATTACCTCCGAGTCGGTTAGCTCCGTGAACTTTATGGTTCGCGCACTCACCACAGGCAAACAAACCGCTCACACTTGTTTGTGATTTGTTATCAACCTCTATACCGCCCATAGTGTAATGCGCCACTGCTTTTATGGGAATCAAATCTTTCACCGGGTCGACATTTTCATATAACAGTGCCAACTTTCTCTCTTGAGGCAGATTTTCATCTATAAACTCTTCTCCCAAATGGCGAATATCCAAAAAGACTGCTTCACCTGCTAAAATCTGCTCATTTATAGCACGGCTGACTTCATCACGTGGAGCAAGCTCATTTGTAAAACGCTCGCCCTTGGAGTTTAGCAGATACCCGCCCTCGCCTCTGGCACTCTCACTGATGAGTATAGAAGAATTTTTGAGTCCTGTTGGATGAAACTGTACAAATTCCATACCCAGAAGCTTTGCCCCTGCTCTTGAAGCCGCAGCAATGCCGTCCCCTGTTGAAGCTGTCGAGTTTGTAGAATATTTGTCATATATGCGGGAGTATCCGCCTGTCGCAAGGATAACGCTCTTGGCAAAATGATGCTCTACTTCTCCGCTTCTTATATTGAGTATCAAAGCACCGCAGACACTGCCGTCTTCTTTTGTCAGCAAATCAAGGAGATACCGTTCACTGAGCATCTCAACATCTTTTTTCAAACATCTCTCATAAAGTGTGTGCAAAATTTTCAGCCCTGTATAATCCTGTGCATAGCAGGCACGTGGAGCTGAGGCACCGCCGAGTCTTCTTTGGGCAATTTTACCGTCGGTTGTACGGGAAAAACAGACACCGATTTCATCCAGCCATTTTATAGCATTTGGCGCCTCACTGCACATGTAACGTACCGCTTCTTCATCTGCTTCACCGTGAGCAGATTTGAGTGTGTTTTGAATATGATCTTCTATAGAGTCCTGGCTTACATTTCCCAAAGCGGCATTCATTCCACCTTGAGCCATGCAGGTCTGGCTTCGTGTCGGATACTCTTTTGTAATAACCCGAACACTCGCACCGGCATCTTTTGCAGCAAGTGCCGCGGTCAGTCCTGCTCCACCTGCGCCTATAATTAATACATCTGTTTTCATTTTTTTTCCATTGTTGTTTTTCGGAGCCTACAAACTGCTTTTTATATTTTCACACACACCGGCGATGAGTTTTTCTCTCGCTTGGACAGATGTCCAGGCTATATGCGGTGTCATATAGAGTCTGTGTTTATTCTTTACATGTAACAGTGGGCTATCCTCTGCTAAAGGTTCTTTTTCAAAAACATCTAAACCAAAAGATATATCTTTTTCATCAACAAGTCTTGCAACCGCATCTTCATTGATAATACCTCCACGACCAAGGTTAAGTACTACTGCTCCATTTTTACATGTTAACAACTGTTCATAGTCTAAAAGATTTGCGGTTTTGTCATTGAGCGGTGCATGAATAGTAACAATATCACAAGTTTTCAGAAGTTCATCAAGATTTATTCTTTGAAAGTCTGCTGTGCGGTTTACTCCGCTTGTTGAGTAATAATATACATCAGCACCAAAACTTTTGGCAATATTAGCAACACCACGACCTATCTCACCAAGACCGATTATTCCCCACTTTTTACCTTTAATCTCAAAAAACGGATGACTTACATCTGTAAAAATTCCACTTCTTGAATAAGAGGCACTTTTTACAACTTCATCATAATATCGTGAGTGCCCTATAAGATAAAATAACATTGAAAATGTATGCTGTATAACAGAATCAGTAGAATATCCGGCCACATTTTTCACAGCAATACCCAACTCTTTTGCGGCATCTAAATCAACATTATTTGTCCCAGTTGCAGCCACACAGATAAGTTTTAAATTTTTTGCATTTTGCATATGCTCTCTCGTTATAACAACTTTATTGGTTACTATAACATCGGCATCTGTTATGCGTTTTTGTGTCTCTCGTACAGCAGTCATTTTATAATTTTGGACACTACCAAGCTTTTCAAAACAAAATAAATCAGTCTCTCCAAAAGTTATGGCGTCTAATAGGACTATTTTCATTTACATATCTTTTATTTTTGTTATTAACTCGCGTGCTTTTTCTAAAGCTGCA
>CAZDEM010000209.1:0-3364 GCA_964504315.1 uncultured Sulfurimonas sp. | reverse complement strand
ATGGATTAAAAAATAAGAGAAATTAAGGACAAAAAAACATAGTACATCAAATACAATAGAATAAAATAAAACAATTGTAACAACAAATAAAAATGGTGTTGTGCGTGAAGTAAATAAATCATTTAAAAAAAGAACGGGCTACAGACCGGATGAAATTATAGGGCACACGACAAATATACTAAAGTCAGGAAAACACAGAAAAAAATTCTATGCTGATATGTGGCGTAAACTGCTTACATCAGGAAAATGGAGTGGCGATATATACAATAAACGCAAAAACGGTGAAATATACCCGGAGAGGCTTTCAGTAACCGCTATTAAAAACGAAAATGGTGAAATCATTAATTTTATTGCTCAGTTTTATGATATTTCTGACTTGAAAAATGCTCAAAACGAAGCACTCTATCAAGCCAACCATGACTTTTTAACAGGACTGATAAATAGAAAATTTTTACTTCAAAGATTACACGAAGAAAATTCAAAAGCGGTAAGGCATCACTTTATTCATGCCTTTTTGTTTATAGATTTAGACAACTTTAAAACCGTTAATGATACATACGGACACCATATAGGAGATGAACTGCTCATACAGGTATCGCAAAGAATGAAATCGCTCCTTAGAGAAGAAGATATACTTGCAAGAATCAGCGGTGATGAATTTGCGGTAATTTTAGTCAATATTGCAAATTCAAAAGAAGCAGCAAAAAAGTATGCAGAGAAAAAATGCCAATCTATCATAGATACCCTTTCTCAAGTATTTGTCATTGAAGAAAATAAAATTTATATTGGAGCAAGCATTGGAATCAAGATATTTCCCGATGAAAAAAACAATATAGAAGATATTATTAATGATGCTGACAAAGCCATGTATGTTTCTAAAAAACACGGAAAAAACAGCTGTTCACTCTATTGTGAAATATAAATTTTTTATTTCACGTACACAAAGCTATCAGGAATAACAGATTTATATTTTGGTATGCTTTGTCCCAAAGAGGCATTTACATATGTAGGGTCCGCTAAAACATATCTTTGTCCTGACACCTTTACACTATCTCCTCTCATCGGTACATGTAAAGCAGTACTCATATGGTCTTTATACTTAACACCCACTACACCAATGCCAAACAAATCTTTTACCAGACGAGCATATAGTACTGCCCTGTCCTCACAATCTGATTTGTCATAACAGAGTGTTTCCTCGGCAAACATTACTTTTTCTCTGCCAAACTGCTCATTATCACGTTCGTACTTAAAAGCTTTTTGCACAAACCTGAGTACAAAATTCAAAGCTTCACTTGCTTTTTTATTGTCAGTATACTGTTTTATATCACCGGCGATATCTTTATATGTTTCATATTCCAAAGGTGCATTGAAAAAAACTTTATAATCAACTTGAGGGTAACTGTTCATAAAATCAATCAAATTTTGATTATAGCGATAAGAAGCACTGTATACTTTGCCGTATTCTTTAAAAGAAACAGTTTTCGTTTGAAGATTTTTCTCTAAAATCGGTAAACTTTTCAACTCAAAATCAAGAGCTTTTGTTGCATCGGGATATTCTTGTTTATAGGTATAAATATTCCCTATATTGCCTTTGTTATATTCAGATATGACATAAAACTTTTTCCCATTAAATGTATAATTTGGAGTAGAATACATCTTGCCTTTTATTGTATGTAGTAAAACTATGTGTTTGTCTGCACTCAAAGCCACTTTAACTCTGTAGCCAAGTTTGTTAAATATAAACCAGCTAAACAATTTCACATCATCAGGTGTAGCAAAAAGAGTGTGTGAGAGTTTATCAACTAAAAGATAAACACCCCAGTCGTTAAGATTCATATGTTTACATGTAACCTTAATATTATAGAGCAGGTTGTCATAATCACTAGCTGCCATAACGCTAAAAAAGTTTATAATACCTTTTTGTCCTCTTGGGTAAAAGTTGGCATTTTTCATCTTCTTATCGACATCAAATCCTACAGATGTTCCATAAAAGGTAAAGGAGACATCATAACCTTTGAGTTTTTTCACAGGAGAAGTCAAAGCTTTTACAACGGATGGTTTTATGTTGATGACTAAGTTTGGACCTACATTTTGAGGTTTTTTTTCACTCAGCGCCGGCACAACTTTTGGCTTTGGCTTTTGATACATTGGTGGTGAGATATACGCATTGTACTCTTCCCACTGTGACTGCAGGTATTTGTTAAACTCTCTGTCTTTTTTATCTCTAAATTTAGTAAAGGACTCTGACTGTACACGTTTAAAGTCCGCAAAACTCTGCCCAAAGACAGAAGTAAATGTGAGCGTTATTAAGAGGCTAAAACGGCCAAATTGATTGAACAATTTTAGTTCCCCATCCTTGTTTAGTAGCACGGTCCATATCTCCCTCTGTTTTATACAATATTTTTGCATCACTTATTTGTGAAGAGTTTATTTTATTATACTGATCTATATCATATGGACGGATAACACCGTTTAACTGTACTATCTGTTTTTGATCATCTATAAGTATCTCTCTTTTGCCTGAGATATAATAGTTTCCATTTTTCAGTATTTTAACAATTCTTGCCGAAATAGTAGTCGTGAAACTTGCATCTTTGGTTGCACTTCCAGAACCTTTGTAAGCACTGTTAGAAGTGCTGTTAAATCCTACATTGCTAAACCCGTTTACATCTGCTATTTTAGAGTTCACTGCAGAATTTACACCTGTACTTGAAAAAAGTCCTCCGCCGAGTGTACTTGTATCATTTTCTGAGAGCTGTTTAGAGCCTGTATTGGAACTTTTTGCCGTTTCAGATATAACAACTGTTACAATATCACTGACATGCATGGCTTTATGATCTGAGAAAAGAGGATTTTCACCCTGCCCAAATATACTGCCGGTGGATGTAAAATCCTGCTTGTCCTCTTTTGCCGGCATCTGCTCAACATATGCAGGCGGTTCAAAGTTTATTTCAGGATCTGTCAAATTTGCCGTACATCCGTTAAACAGTATCATGCTCAGAAGCAGTACAAAAGCAGTTAATTTGATGTTTTTCATAAATAATTCCCCATAACATATCTTAATTTTGTTATAATACCAGCAATTTTAGTTCCATAAAATAATAAACAAGGATTTTAGAAATGTCATTAAGAGAAACAATTAATCAAGATGTAAAAAATGCTATGAAAGCAAAAGACGCAAAAAAAAGAGATGCCCTTCGTCTGCTTACAAGTGCCTTTAAACAAATAGAAGTAGATGAAAGAAAAGAATTAAGCGATGAAGATGTCATCAAAATCATTCAAACACAGGTAAAACGCAGAAATGATGCGGCAAGCCAATACAAAGATGCAGGTCGTGAAGATTTAATGCAGATAGAGCTTG
>CAZDEM010000208.1:0-3369 GCA_964504315.1 uncultured Sulfurimonas sp. | reverse complement strand
GTAATAATATCTTTTGTCCAGTGAAAATGAACTATATCAATATCATTTTCATCTATATATTTAGCCAGTTTAAAAGCTGGAATCATGGGAAATAATTTATTTCTTTTTATATGAAATTTATCTTCTATGGACAAATAATCATCTAACTTTGTATGAGGAGCTACAACAACTTTACATGTAGTTTTTTTAGAGAACTCTTCATAACAACTAGCAACAAACATCTCAAGCCCGCCAAGTCCATGCGCCAGACATAATTCTAAAATATTTTTATTTTTCATACAGCTTATCTATTAATTGTTTTGTCGAGTTATAAACAGTTTTAACATCAGGAGATGTATATTCAATATTAAAAGCACAATCATGTTTATCTTCTCTTGGCCAATATCTGAAGGGCGGAATCTGAAAAAATATCCCCACAGTAGGCGTTTGCAAGGCAATTCCTATATTTCTTATGCCTGTATCATTAGAGACTAAACACCTGCTATCGGACAAAAACTGCATAACTTCTTCTATACTCATAGTCTCTTGCAAAATAACATTATTTTTATGAGATAAAGGTTCATATATTTCTAAAAATTTTTCATTTTCTCCGATACCCTGTAAAATTACATGCTGATAATCTTTATATGTTTGGGACATTTTATTTATAAGTTCTCTAAATTTTCCTTCTTCCCAGCATTTACTTTTTGTGGAAGCTCCGGCAAAATAAACAATACGCTTTTTATCTCCTTTTGGAAATTTTTCATTAAGCCCATATTCTAAATGTGTTCTAGTTTTCGCTCCTAATATATTTAACATATGCAAAACTGATACTGCCTCAACAACAAAATCGCTTCTTAATGTCGCCACATCAAAAAAAGTTCTTCTGATTGCTCGATAAGGGTAGCCGATTTTGAGCTTCGCTTGAGAGAGCACTATTAAGAAAAGGCTGATTGTACTGTCTGTTAAGTCAAAAATTATATCTTGGGGAGGCAGTGTTTTTGCTTCTTTTATTCTAGTGAAGAATCCTGTTTTACTATTATCTTCTTTATATCTGCTCATTACATGTACCTCATCTATCAAGTCATAAGGCATACCGTACATGTAATGATTTAAGACACTTAAGGTTATGGTGGCATTAGGAAAAAATTCGCGCAATTCAATCAAAAAAGGACGAATATTCATAAAGTCGCCGATAGCAGCATGACGGATAACTGTTATACTTGTTATATCCTGAGGGTTTTTATCTTTTAAATATTCTCGTGCTTTTTTAGATGCAAATGCGCTGCCTCTTCTAAAATTCAACTTCAAGCTAATGCCTTTTTATGTATTTTTTATGTATAATGTATGACTTATTATACAAGATTATTTATGAGAGATATATGAAATACAAAATAAATCCTATTTATGAAAATACGTTCAAAGATTTTTTACTTAATATACAAAAATATTTTAATCAGAACCAAAACTCAATCCACAAAGCACGTAACGAATTAAAAATAATCTCTTATAATGATATACAAACCGTTGTCAAATCATTTAAAGTTCCAAACATATTTCGGCGTATTTTTTATACCTTTTTTCGAGACACTAAAGCAAAAAAATCATATGACAATTCACTTAAAATAGGAAATTTTACGCCCACACCTATAGGATATATAGAATTTAATAAACAGGGGCTTTTAGCAGATAGTTATTTTGTAGCGAAAAAATTTGATTATGATTTTACGATTAAGGAACCTATTGTCAACAATGACTTAGTCGATAGAACAAATATCTTTCGTGAATTTGCAAAATTTACATATGAATTACATGAACATAATATTTATCACAATGACTACTCTCCGGGAAATATCCTCATTAAAAGAGATGAAACTGATTACACTTTTAAAATTGTAGATATCAACAGAATGAAATTCAAAGAGCTTTGCTTAGATGAGAGACTTAAAAACTTTGCTAAACTTTGGCTGCTTGATGAAGACTTGAAGACCATTATCAAAGAGTATGCAGAGCTTATCCATGAAGATGAAAACAAATGTATAATGACAGCTCTAAAATATTCACATGCTTTAAAAAGAAAAATAAATATGAAAAAAAGGCTTAAAGGGATTGAAGTTGTTGATTAGTATGATGTACCATCATGTCGGCAGTGACAGATGCAGCAATGATTTAAATATATTTGAGCAGCATTTAGCATACATCAGTAAAAATTTCACCTCTCTTTTTCCTACCTTAGAAAAACTTCCAAGCAAACCTATATGTCTTGTTTTTGACGACGGATATTATGATTTTTACAAATTTATTTATCCACTTTTAAAAAAATATAATTTAAAAGCACTCTTAGCAGTCACCCCAAAGTATATTCTTGATGACACCGACAAAGATGATGCTTTAAGACTCGGATTTGAGCATAATAACCTCTTTAAAGAATATAAAAATGCAACATTTTGTACCTATAAAGAGCTCAAAGAGATGCAACAAAGCGGACATGTTCAAGTCGTCTCCCACTCCTATTCTCATAAGAATCTACTTGAAGATGATGTCAACTTAACACAAGAGTTACTCAAATCAAAAGAGCTGATAGAACAAAAACTAAATACAAAAGTTGAAAGTTTTGTTTATCCTTTTGGTAAATATAATCAAAAAGTGCTTGATGAAACGATGAAGCATTATAAATATTCTTTTAGAATTGGAAATGGAGTAAATAAAGATTTTAGAGGAATTAATGGCGTAATATACCGAATTGATGGTGATTTTTTACAATCTCCTGATGAAATCTTTAGTTTCAAAAATATGTTAAGATTCAAATTCAAAACTTTTATAAAAAGCTTGGTGGGAAACAGATGAATATAACAAATATTTCCGCAGTAGTTCTGGCAAAAAATAATGAATCTACTATTTACAACACTTTAAAAGCGCTCGAAACATTTGAGGATGTTGTTGTTTATGATAATGGTTCAAGTGATAATACCATACAAATAGCCAAAACATTTTCTAATGTAAACTTAATTGAAGGCGAGTTTAAAGGCTTTGGCTGGAGTAAAAACAGAGCTGCAGGTTTTGCAAAAAACAATTGGATACTTATAGTAGACAGCGATGAAGTTGTTGATGCTAAACTTTTGCAAACTTTACAAACAAAAAAACTTGATGAGCATGCAGTGTATATACTTAACTTTAGAGCATTTTATAAAAATATCGAAGTAAAACATTGTGGCTGGAATAATCAAAAAATTAAACGCCTTTACAATAAAAACATCACCCGTTACAACGACAATGACGTGCATGAAGATATTATCACTAAGGATTTACAAACAGAACTACTAGAAGGAAATGTACTGCATTACAGTTACCAAAGTATTGAGCAGTTTGTCAACAAAGCCAACACATACT
>CAZDEM010000207.1:0-3376 GCA_964504315.1 uncultured Sulfurimonas sp. | reverse complement strand
GTATATGCACTTGCCCAGGCAAAAGCAAAATTATATCCGCCGCGTCTGCCGAGTACATCCAGACACTCTCCTATAAAGTAGAGATTTTTTTTCTTTTTTGATTCAAAAGTTTTAGGGTTTATTTCTGCTGTATTTATTCCCCCGCCGCTCACTTCTGCATGTCTGAATCCGTGGGTCTCAGTTACTTCAAAACGCCAATTCAGCATAAGGTTTGCTATTTTTTTGGAGAGCTTTGTGTCTATATCTTTCCTCTTGGCATCTACCTGTAAGTCAGTTAAAAGTCCATTTGCTATTTTAAGCGGAATCAAGCCGACTAATATATCTAAAATAGTAAATTTATGCATATTTTTTTTTACATGTAAGATATGTGCAGAGAGCTTTTGTACTGTAAATCCTGGCAGTAAATTAATGGATAGAGTAACGGCTTGATACTCTAAGAGTGCCTCGCTGGCTCGTTGAGAAATATCCAAAATAGCGAAACCCGAAACACCGTAGTTTGTAAACAGAACATCGCCGTTGCAAGTGGTCTCTTTTTGATGATTGATAAGCAGAGTAACTTCAGCGTTGAGTTTTGCTCCGCTCATTTTATGCGCTGTTTTTGATGAGAGATGCAGCTGTACTAAAGAGGGATAAGCATTAATAATGCTGTGCCCGAAAGTTTTAGCAAACTCTTCGGCATCGGCATTGCCCCCTAAATGAGAAGCAGCACGTGAGCCACTTGCTACAACAACACGTTCATACTGTTTGATGAGTTTTTTTATATCTGTTATTTTTTCTTGTGTATGAAAAATTACGCCGAGGTCTTTTGCATATTCTTCAAAAATTCTGGCAACACTTTTTGCTTCATTACTAAGCGGATAAGCTCTACCGTCATTCATTACATGTAACACTAAGCCGATAGATGAGGTGAATTTTTCAAACTCTTTAAACCCGAAGTTTTTCAGGGCATATTCTACAAAGTTCGGATTTTGCGAGAAAAAATCATTACCATGTAAACTCTTGTTTGTAATGTTGCAGCGACCGTTACCCGAGACTAGAATTTTTTTTGCACATTTATCATTTTGTTCAAACAAATCAACGCTTATACCTGCTTTTGCACAAAAAATTGCACATAAAAGCCCCGATGCACCACCACCGATTATTGCTATTTTTTTTGTCATTACAGTGTTACTATCTTTGCCCCGAAACCGCCGAGGTGTTGGGGTGCATCTTCAAATTTTTTCACACGCGGATGGGCTGAGAGGAAATTTTTGACGGCATACGAGAGTTTGCCTGTTCCTATACCGTGATAGACTATAACTTCATCCCAGCCGTTAATAAGTGCATCACTTAAAAACTTGTCTAAAACCTCACAGGCTTCATCGGCTCTCATTCCATGCAGGTCACATTTAAGTCCTGATTTCTTTTCGACATGTAAGTTAAGATTCGTAGTAGGTTTTTTCTTAATAATCTGTGTATGGTTGAGATGTTTTGTCTTTACGCGTACTCGCATTCCGTCAACTTCTATGGTTGCTTCATCTTTACCCCGCATAGAAATTATAGTGCCTTTTTGGGAATGGTATTTGACCTTGTCGCCTACTTTGAACTCTATATTTCTTTTGTCTTTTTTTTGCATCTGTTGTGGCAGTTTTTTATTTGCCTTGTTCATAGCACGGTGAATTTCTTTTGTATCGCCTGCTTTTGCTGCATTTTTTGCTTCACTGATTGCAACATCATAAGAGCGTTTAAGTACTGCTTTTTGCTCTTCCAGTTCACGAAATAGCTGTTCTTTTTGTTCTTTGAGTGCATACTCTTTTTTATGAATTTCATCAAGTTTTTCATCAACTTTTTTGTGCTTTTGTTTTAACTCGCGTTCAAGTTGTGAACCGCGTTCAATTAACAGGCTGAGTTTTTCAGAATTATCACCATAAACATTTTTTGCTTCATTAACAATATTGTTAGATATTCCGTAACGGCTTGCAGTTTCAAAAGCGTAACTTTTACCAATGATTCCCTGCATAAATTCATAAGTAGGTTTGCGTTGTTCTTCATCATAAATAGCAGCCATAAGCTCCACATCATCACGGTCAGCCATAAGTGCGGCAAGACGCTTATGGTGTGTAGTTACAACAACTTTTTGTCCGCGTTTTATTAAGTCATCAAGAATAACTTTAAAAAGTGCTGCAGCTTCATCAGAATCTGTTCCGAGTTCTATTTCATCTACACCGATTAATGCGGATTTATACTCAAAAATACGCGAAAACTGCTGCATTCTTCCTGCAAAAGTTGAGATATCATTTTTAACATTCTGAGGATCGTCTATAATAGCCTCTACTGCTTTAAAATTACCTATATGTGATTTTGTTTCATTAAGCTTCATCGGTATAATGTACTTTGCCATAAATGCAGAGGCTAAGATAGACTTTAAAAGCATTGTCTTACCTCCGGCATTGACACCTGTAACCATTAAAATATTTTTTGAAAAATCAACATTAATAGGTTTTGCATTGTGGAGTGCCGGATGAATAAAATCACTCAATACTATTTTTGTATCTTTTTTACTTTTTATAAGCTGTAAATCTTTACTTTTTGCAAAGAGCACCCGTGCCTGATAATTGTCAAATTTTGTAAACTCTTTGTCTATAAAATTTACAAAAGGCTGCAGCTCATAGAGTTTTTTTGAAAACTCTTTTGCATATTCATAAAAAATTGTTTCTCTCTCTTGTTCTATAAAACGAATTTGTTCTTTGGATTTTAAAATAGTGTCGGGTGCAACATAAAAAAAGCCTCCGGTACTACGCCCGACAACTGCTCCTTTGAGAACATGGTTAAATCCCCCGCGCACAAGCAGACACTCTTCATTGTTTATAAAGTGAATCTGTGTATCGACAAGATAGCCTGCAAGTTTAGAGCTTGACATCATTCTTTTGAGTGCGCCTGAAATATTGTTTTTGTGTTCTGCTATTCTTTGGGAGAGTCTAAAAAGGTTTTCATCCAAATTTTCTTCAAATTTTCCGTCATTTGTGAAATATTTTTCTAGCTCTAAAAAAGTTTCGGGGATAGTGAACTTCTCCATCCATTCACCGATTAAGCCCTCAAGTTCACGGTTTTTAAAATAGCGAAAATAACGCACGATTTTTACAATCTCAAATATCTGTTCAAAATTTAAAACACCGTGTTTTTTCAGATGCCCTTTAATGTCAAAAAAGTTACTGACTTTAGGAGGTGCTTTAAACTCAAGCTTGTCAAGCTCTTTTATATAGCGAAAATGCAGTTCCTGGTCACCTTCGATATATAAAGAGTGTTCACGTGAAAAAAAGCTTTTAAACTGTTCTATATGTGCATCTAAGTCAAGCTGATTGATTAAGGTCTGGATTTTGGATGTTTTATCTGTTTT
>CAZDEM010000206.1:0-3399 GCA_964504315.1 uncultured Sulfurimonas sp. | reverse complement strand
CAACAATGTATGAGCTTATTCAAATACTAAAACCAGTAAAAAATCCTTTGCCATTGGAAAAAACTCTTTAAAATTTTTTGACAAATATTAAAGATATCAATCCAAAAGAGTTAAAAACAAAGCTTCAAACTTCCGGTCTGTTTTTGGAATCAAGTATAAAAAATACGCAAAATCCAAAAGAGCTTTTTAGCTCTGACATCAAGGCTATTTTACTCAAAGCGCATGATGAATTAACTAATTCAAACCAAACCAATAAACAAGAAATACTCAAACATATAGATAAACTTTTACTGCAAATTGATTACAACCAACTCGTATCACATCTCTCAAACGCATCCTCTTTATATATACCATACGAATGGAAAGATTTGAAAGATGGTAATATAACACTTAAAAATGCTAAAGATGACAAGTTTTTTTGTGATATTCATTTAAACTTAAAAAGCTACGGAGAACTTGATTTACGGCTGGCACTATTTCAAAATGACCAGATCAATATAAACATTAATACCAAAAGTAAAGCGTTAAAATCTATACTGCAGGAGAACTTGCCAACACTCAAGAAACAACTCTTACATGTAAACATAACACCCAAAGAAATTCGCTTTATAAACGAAAAGTCCAATATATATGAGAAGCAGACAAGTGATAATTTTGCAATGGGATTTGAGGTAAAAGCATGAAAGAAAAAGCAGTAGCTCTTACATACGACAAAGAGAAAAATCAGGCCCCTGTTATCGGGGCAAAAGGTGAAGGAAAAACTGCACAAAAAATCATTAAAATTGCAAATGAGCATGGTGTACCTATAAAAAAAGATGAAGATTTGATAGAGCTATTGTCTAAAGTTGAACTAAACAAAGAGGTACCTCCCCAAATGTATAAAGCAATTGCCGAAGTTTTTAGCTTTATCTATTCAATTACAAGAGAAAAGTAATAGTCAAATTAAGCAACTGTATGATATTATTATTTTATCTTATAAATAAGGACAGTTGTGGGACAAAAACTTGTATGTGAAAATTTAAATGAAGCACAACTTAACCAGCTTAACATCACCCCAAAAGAGTATGAAAACATTCTCAATATACAAAGTGCCATTTTACAAAAATTAGCTCTTAACCACAATTATGATGATATTTTACAGCATCTATGTCTGCTTACCGAACAGCTCCTGCCGAACTCCGTAGCATCTATTATGCTGCTCAACAAAGAGACCGGTTTAATGAGTGTACTTTCTGCACCTTCTATCCCTGAATCAGGATGCAAAGCCTTAGAAAATCTTAAACCGGGACCCGGCGGAGGTTCTTGCGGAAATGCCGTCTTTAGAAATAAACCCCAGTATGTGTTAAATACATTTAAAGATGAAAAATGGGTAGATTTGAGAAAAGTTGCCTTTGATTTTAATCTTTGTTCATGCTGGTCCATGCCCATTGTAGATGAAAACAATCAAGCCATAGGAAGTTTTGCCCTCTCCTCGTTTGAGCATCGTCTGCCGGCTCCTTTTCATAAAAAACTGCTTGAAACAGCAGCATTTATTGTTAATATTGTATTAAAAAACAAAGAAATTGAAAAGAAAATACAACATATGCTTTATTATGACAGCTTAACAGGACTGCATAATAAAACATATTTAGATGAAATCTTAACTCAAAGCAAAGAGCAGACACTTCTCCTTCTTGATATCAATAATTTTAGCTATATAAATAATACCTACGGTTTTGAAATAGGAGACAAACTCCTCATCCATGTAGCAAATATACTCAACAAAGAATTAAAATATCAAAAAATATGCAAACTAGAAGCTGACCAGTTCGCCATTGTTCTTGATGCTGATATAAAAAAGAATGTACAAAATATTAAAGAATATTTTTATGCTCATGAACTTCTTATTAATTCCATAGCCTTAAATATCTCTTTTACTTATGGAGCGGCAACAGGGAATGAAAATCTATTTAAGCATGCGATTATATCCTTAAAACATGCAAAGACAAGAGGAAGAAGTTCTTTGTATATCTTCAACAATGAAGAAGAAAATATCTGTTTTACCAAAAGAAAACAATTCATTGAAGCAAATAATATTTTACATAATGCCCTCGCATCTGATAAAATAGTTCCGTTTTTTCAAGGCATAAGAGACAATAAAACCGGTGAAATTACAAAATTTGAAGCTCTTGCCAGAATCAAAAAAGATGAAGCAATTTTATCGCCCTATCTCTTTTTAGAACCGGCTCATTCATCCGGTCTTATACCGGAAATTACAAAAATAATGATAGACAAAACTTTCAAAATAATGTCAGACAATGATTACACTTTTTCTATTAATCTCACAGAAGATGACTTAACGCGTCATTATATACTTGAATATCTAGACCAAAAAGCTAAACAGTACAATATCAATCCAAAACGGCTTATATTAGAGATCCTTGAAGGTATTAGCTCTAGTGGAAAGAAAAATCATCTCAAACAGCTCTCAGATTTAAAAGAAAAAGGCTACGTTATCGCTATTGATGATTTTGGTATTGAATATTCAAATTTTGAAAGAGTATTAGACCTTGATATAGACTTTTTAAAAATCGATGCAAAGTATATAAAAGATATTGACACAAATCCAAAAAGCTATGAAATCACCAAAGCCATTGTATTTTTTGCAAAAAATGCAAATATTCCCTGCATAGCAGAATATGTGCACAATGAAAGTGTACAAAAAGTAGTAGAAGAATTAGAGATTGAATACTCTCAAGGATACTATTTCAGTGAACCGAGTCCGCTGCCTCTTTCTTCTTAAAGAATTATCCCATAGGGTATAAAATCTCGTTATGAACAGCATTACAAGCATCTAAAACATCTGCCGAAAGTTCTAAGTCCATCGCAGCCAAACTTGCATCCAGCTGCTCCGGTTTTGTAGCGCCTATAATAGTTGATGCCACAAAAGAGAACTGCTTTGACCAGGCAATAGCCATAGTTACAGGGTTCAGCCCTGCATCATGTGCTATTTTTAAGTACTTTTGTGTAGAAGCCAGTGTTTTATCATTGACAAATCGTTGTGCCATAGCGTTTTGTCTTGCATCCTTTGCATTCATATAAGCAGTGAATCGTCCCGCACTCTTTGTTACCTGATTATATTTTCCACTCAAAACTCCTCCGCCAAGCGGAGAATACGGTAAAAGAGAAATCTGCTCTTTTTCACAAAGTGTGGAGAGTTCATCTAAAAATCTTCTATTTAAAAGTGAAAAATTATTTTGAATTGACTCAAATCTCGCATATCCCTGAAACTCGCTTGTCATCAATGCTTTTGAGGTGCCGTATGCCGTGTCGTTTGACGTTCCGATATAACGAACTTTTCCGCTTTGCACAAGCCTGTCAAAAGCTTTCAGACTCTCTTCAATCGGCACAATAGTATCC
>CAZDEM010000205.1:0-3399 GCA_964504315.1 uncultured Sulfurimonas sp. | reverse complement strand
AGAATGATTAGAAAAATAAAAAAGTATGCTACAACCAATACACTCGTAATCTTTGGCATCATTCTTGGGCTTGTATTTGGAATACTCTTTCCCGAACTTGCCATTAAGCAAAAAATGATAGGAACCGCTTTTGTCTATTTTTTAAAAATGCTTGTCGTACCCCTTGTCTTTGCCAGTATATTTGTTGCCATTCTCGGACTTGGTTCTATTGAACACCTCAAAAGAATAGGCTTAAAAACCATTGGTCTATATCTCTTGACGACAGCTCTTGCCGTCGCTGCTGCTATTATTGCAATGAATATTTTTCACATCGGCGAGCATGTCAGTAATGTAGGGCTTGCCTATGAAAAAGCCGCAACTTTGGCACCTTTTTCTTTTGAGAGTATGCTACTGAGTTTCATTCCTACAAATATTTTCAATGCCCTGAGCGAGGGAAAGATGATGCAGATTATTGTGTTTGCCATTCTTTTTGGTGTGGCATCACTCTATCTTATTCCCAAACAGAAAGAGGTACTTGGCAGTTTTTTTACTGCCGTCAGTGAGGCGATGCTCAAAATGGCGGAGTGGGTTATTCTACTTACGCCTATCGGTGTTTTTTCTCTTATATCTTATGTTATTGCCGAGCAGGGTATTGATGTAGTATTCGGGCTTTACAAATATGTTCTACTCGTTGTCGGCGTTATACTTTTTCATGCCCTCTTTACGCTGCCTGCGATACTGCGATTTTTTACAAAGATCAATCCTTATGCTTATCTATCAGATGTAAGAGAAGCCCCCATCATGGCTTTTTCTACTGCATCTTCGGCTGCCACGCTGCCTGTAAGTATGCGTGTTGTTGAAGAGATAGGAGGCGTAGATAAAAAGACCGCCTCTTTTGTCCTGCCTTTAGGCGCAACCGTCTCTATGGACGGAACGGCGGCATATCTAAGCGTTGCCGTTTTATATATTGCCAATTTGGCCGGAGTTGATCTCAGTCTGGGTGATCAGATTCTTCTAGGCATTACTGTTGTTGCTTTGAGTGTCGGTGTCGCGGCACTGCCGAGTGCTTCACTTGTAATGATGGTCATTATTTTAAACCAGCTTGGACTTCCTATTGAGTATATGGCTTTAATAGTAGCTGTTGACAGGATTCTTGACATGTGCAGAACTTCACTTAATATCACCTCAGATTTGATTGTAACAAAAATTGTAGATGAATTTGAAAAACGACGATAAAAAGTACGAGTATCTGCTACTCCTTGCCATGCTGCTTTGGGGCGGTGGCTGGACTGCTTTAAAAATTCTTACACTTACAATGCCGATGGATGTCGTCATATTTTGGCGTTTTTTTCTTATGAGTCTCTCATTTTTACCAATTCTTTATTTTTTTAAAACACCTATAACGCTTACTCGAGGCTCACTTAAGTACATAACCCTCAGTTCATTCTTAAACATTGCCTTTATGGTTTTTTCCTTTTTGGGTATAAAGTATGGTCTTGCAGGGGCCGGAAGTGTCATTATTACAACATTCAGTCCTATTATGACCTTTTTACTTGTTGCCATATTCTTTAAAAGCAGACTCTCAACAAGGCAGTATTTTGGTCTTTTACTCGGATTAATCGGCGGTTATATTTTACTGCAGCTTAATAATTTTTCGCTTTTTTTAAACGGTTCAAATATTTACTTCCTACTCTGTGCTCTGATCTGGGCAGGTGTTACTCTGCTCTCGCAACACTCGCAAAAGCATATTCATCCTGTGCATTACAGCTTTTTTATTTCACTTATTGCCACCTTCTTTAGTTTTTTATATGCTTACAACTCAGACCTTAGTGCTGTTTTTACTCAGGGTGTAAAATTTTGGATTGCCCTGATTTATCTCGCCGTTTTAGGCCAAACAGTCGCAACAACTATCTTCTTTATTGCAAGCGGAAAACTCGGCAGCCAAAAGACAAGTTCTTTTATGTTTTTAGTGCCTTTCTTTGCCCTGATCTGTGCCTGGCTGATTTTAGATGAGCCCTTGCAGTTACATATAATTGTTGGTGGACTTATCAGTATGCTTGCGGTATACTTTATAAATAAAAAATCAAATTGACGATAAAAATAGCATATTTAATCTATTTTTAACATCAACTAGGCTAATATTTCTTATAATTTGAACAAATAAAAGGTTGAAATATGAAAAAAGTACTTATATTAGGCGGTGGATTTGCCGGAGTTGATGCTGCATCATACTTAAGAAAAATGGATTATGATGTTACGCTGGTAAGCAACAGAGACTATTTTTATATCTATCCTACTTCTATCTGGATACCGACACATGAGAGTAAATTTCAAGATGTCTGCGTTGATTTAAAAGAGTTGCAACGTGCTCACGGATTTAAGCTTGTCATTGATGATGTGGCAGCAATTTCAAAAACAGACAACAGTGTTACCCTTGCAGGCGGAGAAATAATCAGTGATTATGATTATCTCATAATTGCAATGGGTGCTGCAAAAATGAAAGCACCCGGCATAGAAAATACACTCTCAATCTGCGGTGCCCCCGAGCAGGCACTCCAAATTAGAGATGCGCTTGATGCCCTTGTAGAAAAAGGCAGCGGTAAGATCAGTATGGGCTTTGGCGGTAATCCAAAAGACAGTTCTGCCGTTCGCGGCGGTCCTGGATTTGAGTTGCTCTTTAATGTGCATAATATGCTCAAGGCAAAAGGCATCCGAAACAACTACGAACTGACTTTTTTTGCTCCAATGGCAGAACCTGGAAAGCGCATGGGACCACAGGCCCTCAAAATGATGGATACAATGTTTGGCAAATTAGGTATAAAACAGCATTTTGGCAAAAAAATAAAACAGTTTGAAAAAGATGGCATAGTCTTCGAAGATGCAAGTAAGCTCGAATCAGATTTCACCATGTTTATCCCGGCAGGTGATGGGCATGATGTGATTAAAAAGTCAGATTTGCCGACAAATGATGCCGGATTTGTAAAAACAGATGATTATTCCTGTGTTTTAAATGATGACGGTTCCATGAGTAACATTTATGCTATAGGTGATGTTGCTGCACTTGAAGGATATGACTGGAGAGCAAAACAGGGACATGTTGCCGAAGTTATGGCAAAAAACACAGCACATAATATTGAGCAGCGTGACAACGGAGGCAGTGATTTCAAAGGCTATCATGAACATTTGAATATTTTATGTGTTATGGATACAGGCAATGGAGCAGCATTTGTTTACAGAGATGAAAAACGTGCTTTTATGCTGCCATTACCTATTATTGGTCACTGGCTGAAAAAAGGTTGGGGTCTTTACTGCCGTAACTCTAAACTCGGTAAAATTCCTAGAATTCCGGGCATGTAAACAGTTATAAGAGCGTCTCTATTCGCTCTCTTTTGCTTTACGGCGTAATTTCATTTTTCTTTT
>CAZDEM010000204.1:0-3425 GCA_964504315.1 uncultured Sulfurimonas sp. | reverse complement strand
ACTTAGGATCTGGTGCCGCAAGGTGTGAAGGTTCAAGTCCTTTCATCCGCACCATCAACAATGCTCTTTAACTAGGCATAAATCAAGCTTTTTCAATTAATAGGGAATACTTTAGAGAACACCTACTTATTTGCTCTTTTTCATACGCCCATTCAACCAAAATATATGATTTGAACTTAGGCATCATTAAGTCTTTAAAACGAGTAATTCATAGCTAAACCTACATATTTTCCTTCAGTTTTTGAGTCTGTAATTACTGGCGATAAAATATAGTCATCAGTAACCCATGCACCAAGTGCTGAACCTAATGTGTGTGAAGCAAGATCAAGTAACTGTCCACTTGTGTCTCCATTGACTACTGATTCTACTGCAAAATCTATTACACCAACTACCGTACTCACACCAAAACCAAGCATTGCACGATTGGGCTTATATTCGGGGAATTGATCAGCTATTGCAGTAACTCCTCCGGCTAATAAAGCACCGCCTGCAGCATGACTCATCTCACTTGCAACACTATTATTTGCATGAACCTGCAATGCCAATACTACGCTAGCAAAAAATATTATACTTTTTTTCATCTGTATACCCCTTTTATATGCTTTTTATTATTATCTAACTATTATACTTTCAAATTACTTTAATGCATATTAGTGTCTGACTAAGCTCTCCAGCCACTCATTTTATGCCATTTAAATCCATACATTAAAATAACTGCATAACAAATGATACCAACGAGATACGACATTTGCATATCTTCAGTTATTTGTGCTACTTTTCCAAATGCAAGAGGCAAAACTGCTCCTCCTGCTATTGCCATTATAAGTAGCGCACTGCCTTTTGCCGTGTGTTTTCCCAAGTCCTCCAAAGCCAAAGGCCAAATAGTTGGCCAAACAAGAGCATTTGAAAGTCCAAGCATGGCTACAAATACAACGCTATCAGGCAAACCTGTAATGATGTGAGACTCAGTACTAGAACTAAAAGCTACACAAAAAAGTAAAACAATACCAAGCAAAGCAGAATATATAAGTGCTTTTTCCTGCGATAAAAATTTTGGTATAAAAAAAACACCAACCAGATAACCTACAACCATAAAACTCATTGTATAAGCAGTAAGTGCTGTTGCATTGCTTATGCCTAGACTTTGCCCGTAAAGTCCTATTGTATCCCCTGCGATTACTTCAATCCCTACATAGAAAAAGAGTGCCACAGCTCCCAAAACTACACGAGGAAAACCAAAAATATTTTCATCATCATACGGATCATCTTCAAATTCCAACTCAGGCAAGGAAGAGAACCAGACAAACAGAGTTAAAACTAAGAGCATAATTGACATAATGATGTAGGGTTCAATGAGCTTATGCGCCAATATCTGTCTGTTCATACTCAAAAGCTGTGAGGATGAGCCAATATCTGAAAGTATCAAGGCTGTAAAAAGAAGTGGAGCCAAAACCCCTGCACTTTTATTTATAAGCCCCATTATACTTATACGCATAGCTGCTGATTCTATAGGACCAAGTAAAACTATATAGGGATTTGATGCAGTTTGCAGTATTGTAAGCCCTGTTCCAAGCGTAAAAAGTGCTGTTAAAAAAACTAGAAATTCACCGCCAAGAGCTGCAGGAATAAAAAGCAAAGAGCCTAAACTCATCACAAAAAGTCCCAGTGCCATCCCTTTTTTGTACCCTGTTTTTTCTAAAATCACAGCCATCGGCAAAGCCATTACAGTATAAGCAATATAAAAAGCAAAGGTAACAAAAAGTGCTTCAAACTCATTTAAATTACAAATAACTTTTAAATAGGGAATCAGCGAGCCGTTGAGCCATGTCACAAAACCAAATATAAAAAATAAAACACCTATAATAATCATGGCTAAAAGAGTGGATTTTCTATGCATTTTTAATCTCTTCAAGATACTTTGCAACTCCGTCTTCATCATTTGTATGCTTTAAAACTATATCAGCACATTGTTTTACACCCTCTTGGGCGTTTGCAACTGCTACTGAAGTATTTGCAAGTTCAAACATTCCAATGTCATTAAAGTTGTCGCCAAAAACCGTTAATTTATTCAAATCAAAGCCGACAGCTTCGCTCACACTTTTAATGCCGTGAGATTTATCTGCATCTTTATGCAGTATAGTCAAAAAGTAACATCCCATATATGCTTCGGGTGCTAAAATATACTTGAGATCTTCTTTAAAAATAGTCTTGAGATTTTTTTCCAACTCTATCAAGAGTGCTTCATCAGCCATATAAACAATTTTAAAATTATTTTGCATAGCTCTTAAATCTTTAAAAACCTGAGTATGGTCATCATTTACATAGCGTTTGATGATTTCACTTTGGTAGCCGTTTAGCGTTGTAGAGTAAGAAAATGCCTCATTAAGTTCATTATCAACCAATGAAAGGACAAAAGGGTAAATACCAAGTTTCGCACCCTCATCTATAATCTCATCGGCAATATTTTTACTTATAAATTTTGTATCTATAATTTTTTTATCAATAGTAGCTATAAGTGAGCCATCAAGTAGTATCATTGGGGCATTAACTTCAACACCTTCTAAAAACTGTGCTGTTTTTTTGTAAGTTCTTGCTGTTGCAATAGATAAAACCGACGCATTTGCATACGAGTTCCATATTTTTTTAGTATAATCACTTACAGACAAATCAGTCCGTAAAAAGGTGTGGTCAAGGTCTGTTATGTAAATATTTTTCATAACAGAAGTATATCAAAAATGTGAGGCAAATTTTGAAAACAGCAATAGTTACAGGGGCAAGCAGCGGCATAGGAAAAGAGATAAGCAAAAGAGTTTTAACACTTGGGTACAAGGTCATAGGCATCAGCAGAAATATTACAGAAAAAGATTTTGACAATCCAAACTTTCAGGCTATTCAATGCGATTTATCCAATCAAAATGAAACGATAAAATTATGCGACAAGCTTAAAAAAGAAGATATTTTCATACTTATAAACTGTGCCGGATTTGGTCAATTTGAACCGCATGAAGAGTTACATATAAATACTATTACAGATATGACTTTTTTAAATCTTACTGCCCCTATGCTCCTAACCAATGCAAATCTGCGCTCACTCAAAAAAAATGCAGGTTACCTCATCAATATCAACTCCATTGAGGCAATTAGAGCTAGTAAATTTGCAGCTGTATATTCTGCAACAAAAGCAGGTCTCAAAGCCTTTTCAGATTCACTTTTTGAAGAGACAAGAAAAAGTGCTCTCAGCATTACCAACATAAATCCGGATATGACACAAAGTAATTTTTATGATGCACTGAGATTTGAGACAAGTCAAAAAGAAGATGAGAAACTAGTCGCTTCAGATATTGCTGATGCCGTTGAACATATACTCAGCATGAGAAAAGGTGCAGTTGTAAGTGACTACACCATAAGAAGTTTAAAATTTGGAA
>CAZDEM010000203.1:0-3434 GCA_964504315.1 uncultured Sulfurimonas sp. | reverse complement strand
ATGCAATTTAGCATCAAGTTTTCCGCCGGCTACATTAGACAAAAGTGTGAAATCAAGATCTTTTGCTTTTTTCAACTCTCCATTTGCAGATAGTGCACCTTTTAAATGTCTTTGCGTTGCAAAATAGAGTCTGTCAAGATTATGAACCTTTACTTTGTAATCACTTTTTAAAGAAGCATCTTTTGTATTAAAATGTGCCTCTTTAATATCAAAATTTGCAAGATTTGATATAAAGTTTAATTTTGTATCTATTAAATTTTTATTTAAAGCTGTATAAGTGACAGCACTAAAAGTAGTTCTCGGCATTGGGCTTTTAAACTTATAAGCTTTTGTTACATATTTTGAATCAACAAGTCCGTTTGTTATGTGAGATTTTACAATACCGCTTAAATTTTTAGGGTCAGCATTTGTAATTTTCACATTCATATTAAATAAAGCGTCTGCGAAATGCGGCTGTTTTACCATATAAAGCAGTTTTTGAAGTTTTAAACCTTTTATATCAGCTTCAATGCTTTTAGGTGCAAAATCATGCAAAGTTGCTAAAAAAGTTGTATTTGAAGATGCTAAATCACTTTTTCCTTTTATAAGCATTTTTGCTTTATTACCGTGGATAGTACCGTTAAGATTCAACTTTCCTCTGATATCAGCCGAAGTTATTGGTTTTAGTACTGCCAACTCCTTTACATGTAACGCATACTTTGCATCAACCTTCAGAGGCTCAGGAACAATTTTACCGCCGGAAGTTATTTTTGCAAGATTAGAGTTTAATATATATGTATAGTCTACGTCATCCCCTTTGAGTTTAGCATCTAAATTCATCGCAAAAGCCGTTGAGGGAATAGTAATATTAAAATCTTTTTTCATTACTTTTGAATTTAATTTCCCATTTTTTGTAATTAGGAGAATATCACCATCAAGTTTATGCGGTGTAATATTTTTAAAATTAACATTTAAATTCACATCGGCACTTGCATACAATTTCTGATTGAGTATATGTAGCAAAGACTGTAAATCAGCTGTATCCACTTTTGCTATTATTGAGCTTGGATTTAAGTCTGTCATAACAACTTTGTAATCTGTTTTACTTTTGGCAACATCACTCTTTCCTAAAACAGTAAAAAGTTTATCATTGCCTTTAACAGTTCCATCTGTAAAAAAAGAGTCCTGCAGCTGCACTGAAGTCAAAGGCTGCAGAGTTTTAAGCTCCTGTAAATTAACACTATATTTTACATCAAAAGATTTTGAAAAAATCGAATACGTTCCTTCAACTTTAATTGTATTATTCTTATTAAGCTGTAACAAAATTTTAAAATCACTCATGGACAAAGTAAAAACTTTCAGTTTTGAGTCAAGTTTTGTCTGTTCTTTAATTTTATCCTCTATAATAGGCTTTATTATAGAATTTCCAAAACCTGTAAAGGCTGTAACATATACAGTTAGAAGTATTGCAGCAACTGCACCGATTAACCAAGTTAAATATTTCATAATATTTCTCCATATATTTTCTAGTATAATAATACTCAAGATAAGCTTCATAATAGTTTTAAGTGAGAAATTGAAATACTTGATAGCAATGGACTAAGGTTATTTTATACAAAAACCACAACTGCTACTTGACATTGTTACACTCAATATGTATAATACGTTATCTTTTCAATAAAAAAGGAGAAATAAATAATTATGTCTGATAAAGAAAATGTAAATAATAATAACGAAACCCAAACTGATGAAGTCGCTGCGGAGGCTGAAGCAGTCGAAAATGAATTAGATTTACTGCAAAAAGAACTTGCAGAGTTAAAAGATAAATATGCACGTGTTCATGCTGATTTTGATAATATCAAAAAAAGATTGGAACGTGAAAAATATACAGCGGTTGAATATGCAAATGAAAAATTTGCAAAAGATATGATACCTGTTGTAGATTCTCTTGAAATGGCTCTCAAATCTGCTGATTCTGATGCAGAGCCAGAAGAACTTATAGCAAAACTCAAAGAGGGAATAGAACTTACCCTTAAACAATTCACGACAGCACTTGAAAAACATGGTGTAACTATGGTATCGCACGAAGAGCCGTTTGATCCAAATATTCACAATGCAGTTCAAAGTGTAGATAGTGAAGATGTACAAAGTGGTGAAATCGTTCAAACTTTCCAAAGAGGTTATAAGTACAAAGAGAGACCTTTAAGAGAAGCTATGGTTGTCGTTGCGAACTAAACTTCGTTAATGCAACCTAGGTTGCAAAACAAATTTTTAAAAGAGCGTATAATTACACTGTTTTAAAAAATAAATATAAATTAAACTTAAAAAAAAGGAAGATAATATGTCAAAAGTAATAGGTATAGATTTAGGAACAACAAATTCATGTGTGGCAGTATATGAAGGCGGTGAAGCAAAAATTATCCCAAATGCAGAAGGAAAAAACACAACACCATCAGTTGTTGCATTTACTGATAAAGGAGAAGTTTTAGTAGGAGATCCTGCAAAACGTCAAGCTATCACAAATCCAGACAAAACTATTTCATCTGTGAAAAGAATCATGGGTCTGATGATGAATGAAGAGAATGCGAAAATTGCACAAAGCAAAGTAACATATAAAATCGTAGACAAAGACGGTATGGCGGCAGTTGATGTTGCAGGAAAAATATATACACCTCAAGAGATTTCAGCAAAAATTCTTACAAAACTAAAAGAAGATGCAGAAAGTTATTTAGGTTCAAAAGTTACAGATGCAGTTATTACAGTTCCAGCATATTTCAATGATGCACAAAGAAAAGCGACAAAAGATGCCGGTACGATTGCAGGATTGAATGTTCTTCGTATTATCAATGAGCCAACTGCATCAGCGCTTGCATATGGTTTAGAGAAGAAATCTGATGAAAATGTATTAGTATATGACTTTGGTGGTGGTACATTCGATGTAACAACACTTGAAATAAGTGATGGTACATTTGAAGTTCTTTCAACTGATGGAAATGCATTCTTGGGTGGTGATGACTTTGACAACAAAATTGTTGACTGGTTAGCGGCAGAATTTAAAGGAAGTCACGGAATTGACCTTAAAAATGACAAAATGGCATTGCAACGTTTAAAAGATGCAGCAGAAAATGCTAAAAAAGAGTTAAGTTCAGCAACTGAGACTGAAATCAACTTACCGTTTATTACAATGACGGAAGCTGGTCCACAACACTTGGTTGTAAAACTGACTCGTGCAAAATTTGAAGGTATGATTGATCCGCTTGTTGATGAGACAATGGATCACGTTAATACTGCAATGAAAGATGCAGACTTAAGCAAAGGTGATATTAAAGAAATTATCATGGTAGGTGGTTCTACTCGTGTTCCTTTAGTACAAAAGAGCGTTTCTGACTACTTTGACGGTAAAGAGTTGAATAAATCAGTAAACCCTGATGAAGTTGTTGCTGCAGGTGCGGCTA
>CAZDEM010000202.1:0-3448 GCA_964504315.1 uncultured Sulfurimonas sp. | reverse complement strand
AGACAGATTTATATGGATTTGGGAAAAATAGTATCAGATGAGAGGTTTTAAATGAAAAATCTATATTTAATAGCATATCTTGATTTAAAAGAATCACTGCGGGCAAAATGGTTTGTTGTTTATTCTCTTGTGTTTGGCGGTTTAATTGCGCTCTTCTTTATAGCCGGTGTTACAGAGTCTCAAGTGATGGGTTTTAGTGGTTTAAGCCGTCTTTTGTTGATGTATATTCAAATAACTATAGTCATTTTACCGATTTTCATTCTGATTACGACTGTACGTTCCATCTCCGGTGACAGGGACAGCATTGTACTAGAATATATGCTCTCTTTCCCTATATCTTTAAAACAGTACTATTGGGGAAAAGTAATTGGCAGATTTATAACTGTTTTTCTACCGGTATTTTTTGCTATGGTTATAGCAATTATTTACGGAGCATTTAAAGGTGCTGCTATTCCTTGGAATATCTTTTTTCTCTATACAGGATTACTTTTTGCAATGAGTAGTGCCTTTTTAGGTATAGCATTTTTTATATCTTCATTTGTGAAATCTTCTGAAGTGGCACTTGGATTATCATTTTTTATATGGATATTTTTACTTGCATTTATTGATATAGCGCTTATTTCACTTATGATGCAAGAACGTATGAGTTCGGGTTTGATCATTTTTATTAGTCTAATAAACCCTATGGAAATATTTCGCGTTGCAGCTATTTCATTATTCGACCCTCAGCTTACAGTTATGGGACCGGTTGCATTTTATATATTAGACTCTATGAGTCAGTCAGTATTTGTTTTAGTTTCTATTGGATATCCTCTTATTTTGGGATTAGTGTTTGCATTTTTAGGTTATAAAATATTTGAGAAAAAAGATTTAGTATAAAGGATTGGCTATGGGTAAGATATTTGTCGCGTTATTGGTGCTTTCGAGTTTAGTATTTTCACATGAGATAAATTTTGATAGAAATTCTACAGGAATGGTAAGACATCTGAAGGTATATAAGAATCCAAGTTGGGTATCTGAAATTATTCTTGCAGATGGGAAGAGGGTGCTTTTTTCTTCACCAAAAGGAATGTTTGAGTTTTATTTTCATCCAGCCGGGTGGTATAGCCTGTTTCATTTGAAAAGTGAAAGTGATTTTAAAACAATTTATGTAACGGATTTTAAAACTTTAAAAGCCATAAATGCAAAAGGTGCTTTTTATGTTTACGGAAGTGATATTACTTCACCGGGTGGAGATGATTTAGTTCCTTTTAACTCATATAAGGATGCGACGGAGTTTTCAAAAAAACATCATGGATCAAGGGTATTAGGATTTAAAGAAGTGAATTATGGATTAATAAAACTTTTAAATGGAGCAATATAATGACAAAGCCAACACCAATTGATGAAGAGATAATATTAGATCCAAAACGATATATAGTCAGCGAGACAGATGCCAAGGGTAAAATTACCTATGTAAATGATTATTTTTGTGAAGTATCCGGTTACAGTGAAGAAGAACTCATTGGACAGCCTCACAGTATAGTCCGTCATCCTGATATGCCAAAAGTAGTGTTTAAACTTTTATGGGAAAATCTCAAACAGGGTAAAAATATCAATGCTGTTGTAAAAAATCTGGCTAAAGACGGGCGATATTATTGGATTTTTACAGAATTTGAAATTCGTAAAAATACAGATAACGGAGAGATTATCGGTTATCATGCGTCAAGAAAAACAATTTCCAAGCATGTTATTGAGATTATTGCAGAGTTGTATAAAGAGCTTTTAACCGTTGAAAAAAGCGATGGTGTGGATGCAAGTGAAAAATATCTCAACGCATATCTTAAAGAAAAAGGTGATGATGTCACTTTTGCCAATTTAATGGAAGAAATTCACAGATTTTATTAAGATTTTTAGGAATCAGATAATATGAAATTTTTCTTTTTAGTGCTATTCTCTTCTGCACTTGTTTTTGCCAATGCACTCCAAGATGCGATAGATGCAGCGCCTCCTTATTCTACTTTAAAACTTCAAAATGCTCTTTATGAGGGCAATATTCATATTGATAAACCACTTACAATTATAGGTCTTGGCAGGCATGTTATTATCAAAGGTAATGGCGTGAGAAGTGTTGTTTCTGTGAGAAGTTCCTATGTTACTCTTAAACATCTTATAATTCAAAACAGTGGCATGAATATGCAGAGTATTGATGCTGCTATATCAATGAAAGAGGTACAAAATTGTGAGATACGCGACTGTAATATTTCTGAAGTCCTTTATGGCATAGATATGGACAGGGTGAATAATTCTGTTATCTCTCATACCTATATTACGACAAAAAAAAATGATTTGCCATTGCGGGCAAATGCTCTAAAACTTTACTATGCAAATCATAATGTTATAGAGTTTAATATAATTGAAAATGTAAGGGATGTCACACTCAATTATTCTCATCATAATCTTTTTAAGAAAAATCAATTTATAGGTAATAGATTTGCAACACACCTCTCTTTGAGTCATAATAATAGTTTTATTGATAATATTTACAAATATAATTCAGTTGCTATGATGTTTATGGGTGCAAAAAATACAAAAGTAATTGGTAATGAGATACTCAGTTCTGATGGTGCTGCAGGCATTGGTGTAATGATCGGGAGTGTTGCAAACTTTGTCTTTAAAAATAATAGAGTCAGTTATAATGCCAAAGCCCTTTACATTCAGGGGCAGGAAAAAGCAAAGGGTATGAAGCGCTATATAGTCGGTAATGAAATCTCTTATAACGGAGAAGCTTTACATTTTCATGCTTCCATCAAAGATAACACTATTACAAACAATAAAATATTTTCAAATATAGCTGATGTAGTTAAAGATGCCGGTAAAAATTTTGAATCTTCAAATGTTGTGGAATATAATTATTGGGATAGGTATGCAGGTTTTGATGAAAACAATGATGGTATAGGAGATATACCATATCGGGCATATCAGTATGCAGATCAACTCTGGCACTATAATCATAAAGTGAAGTTCTTTTATGCCAGCCCTATTATGAGTATGCTTAATTTTTTATCGCATTTGGCACCATTTATTGAGCCAAATCTGATTATGGAAGATAAAAAGCCTATCTTCCAATCTTTCTGACTCTTCTTGCAACTTCATTAAAATCTATAATTTCTTCACCTTTAGCAATTTCATCTTTCGATTTATGTGCTGAAAATCCATAAGCCATAGGTGTTATGTTGTTTGTATCATAAAATGCTTTACGGGCATCTATCCATTTGCCAGTTTTTGCATCGGTAATCCAGATAACTGCTTTATCTTTCCATGGAATCTGCTCATTATCAAACCAGAGTACCATACAGCCAATGTCATCAAACATGTAAACTTTACCGTTTATCGGGTTAATGACCTGCGTAGTATTGTCTCTATCACTGACAACCATAGCACATCTCGCACACATGTCTCTGTCCCA
>CAZDEM010000201.1:0-3455 GCA_964504315.1 uncultured Sulfurimonas sp. | reverse complement strand
CTTGCACTCATTGTTTTAGGAGGATTAACTATTGGTGTCGGATTTATACCTAACTTACTTTTGTAACCAACTCTGGCACTTAATTCCTCTTACGCTATAATTCGCTCAAACAATTAAGGAATTTTTTTATGAGCGAAGAGACTTCACAACCGCAAAAAAAGTACTATGACAACATCAGTGTCGGCAACCGCACAAAGCAACTGGTTTATTTTGTCCAACAGCATGACAAACCCGTGCACTTCGAGCTTTTTCTCAAAGAACACCCACTCCTCAAAACAGTAGTTACATGTAAGAGTAAAAAAGCAGCAGATACTCTCGGAGCATATCTCAAACAAAACAATATAAATGCCATAGTAATTCATGGAAACCACAGAGCATCTCAAATAGAAGAGGCCTCTGATGCATTTAACAATGATGAAGCTGCCCTTCTTATCACTACAAGTAAAATTTATGAGATGTTAACGCTTGAAAATATACAAAGAATAGTGAATTATGACCTTCCTTTTGCGCCGCAGAGTTATTTTGAAACACTTAAAGCTGTGGATGAAACAGGCGAATCCATCCTGTTTGTAAGTGCTGAGGATGAGAAAATGCTTGAGACTTTAGAGTTTATGATGAAGTGTGAGCTTCCTCAAGAAGAACTGGAATCTTTTACGCATACACCACTTAAAAAAGCATCTGAGCCCAAAAATAAAAAACCCCGCCACAAAAAAACGAAAAAAAGAATTTAAGTCATGCAAACACTCATTGCCCTGCTCTGCGAAAAAACCAAGCTAAAACAAGAGCATATAAAAAATATACTCAAACTTCTTGATGAGGGTTCTACGATTCCATTTATCGCGAGATACCGTAAAGAGATGACAGGAGGCGCTGATGATGAAGTCCTCCGCGATTTTGAGTCAATCTACCTCAGTAGTAAAAAACTCATAAAGAGAAAAGAAGAAGTCTCTCGTCTTATACAAGAAAGAGCAACACTGACAGAGGCTCTTAAAGTTAGCATCAACAAAGCAGAAACGCTTAGATCTCTCGAAGATATCTACAGACCCTTTAAAGAGAAAAAAAACACCAGAGCAACTGCTGCGGCAGCAAACGGTCTTACTCCTTTGGCGAACACTTTACAAACTGCCAGACTTTCACAACAGGAATTTAATACAGAGGCAAAAAAGTTTCTAAAAAAAGAGATTAAAACTGTTGCAGATGCAATAAAAGGCGCCCAGGATATTTTAGCAGAACGTTATGCCGAACTCCCCCGTGAAAGAGAAGCTGTTCGTAATACAATACTGAGATTTGGGAACCTTGAAACCAAGAAAACAAAGACCCTCAATCCTGCAGGCAGTTATAAAAACCTTGCAGATAAAAGTGAAAAAGTAGCGTACATCCCGTCTCATAGATACCTAGCAATTATGAGAGCCGTAAAAGAAAAAGAATTAAGCGTTAAAATCATTATAGATACAGACCGGATTTTTGAAAATATCAAGCAGTACAAAATTCCAAAAAATGCAAAAAGTAGTTCTATTCTACTCTTAGAAGCTTACAAAGACGGCTTTAAAAGGCTGCTTTACCCTTCATTGGAGAGAGAAGTATATGCCCAGCTCAAAGAAAAAGCAGACACTTCGGCCATTTCTCTTTTTGGAAAAAATTTGAGCCAGCTTCTTCTGAGCAGACCTGTAACCAACAGAGTAATTTTAGGCGTTGACCCGGCGTTTGTAAGCGGCTGTAAACTGGCTGTAATTGATGAAAATGGAAACTACCTTGAACATGCTGTTATTTACCCTACAAAACCTAAAGAAGATTACACCTCTTCAAAAAGCAAAGTGCTTTTTCTTGCAAAGAAATATGATATAACAGGCGTAGCAATAGGCAATGGCACAGCCTCAAGAGAGACTCAGGAATTTTTTGCAAGACTCAACTCTGAAGAAAATGCCAATCTGAGTTATACGGTTGTCTCAGAGGCTGGTGCCTCAGTATACAGCGCGTCTAAACTGGCACAAGATGAGTACCCTACTTTGGACGTAACCATAAGAGGTGCAATATCTATAGCTCAAAGACTGCGTGACCCTATGGCAACGTTTGTAAAAATAGACCCAAAATCTCTCGGTATCGGGCAATATCAACATGATGTGGACCAAAAGCAACTCAAAAAAAGATTAGACGACACTACTATGGATATAGTCAACCGTATAGGAGTAGACATCAACTCGGCATCTGCCGAGCTGCTTACACATGTAGCCGGCATTGGTAACACCATAGCAAAAAACATAATCAGCTACAGAGATGAGCATGGAAACTTTACAACAAAAAGCCAGCTCCTTAACGTAAAAGGTTTGGGAAAAAAAGCGTACGAGCAGGCAGTTGGTTTTATTCGCATTAAAGACTCCAAAAATATTTTTGACAATACCGGAATACACCCTGAAAACTATAAAGCGGCTTTATATCTGCAAAATATGAACCTAGATAGTTTAGATACGCACCAAACGGCAAAAGAGCTGGGTATTGGAGTGCAAACACTGCAGGATATTGTAAAAGAGTTGCAAAAACCAGGATTTGACCCTAGAGAAGATTTACCTGACATTCCTTTTAAAGAGGGCCTTAGCGACATTAAGATGCTCAAAGAGGGAAGTTTTGTAAGCGGTATCGTCAGAAACATAGCCGACTTTGGAGCATTTGTGGATGTCGGCTTAAAAAATGACGGCTTGATTCACATCTCAAAAATGAGTACAAAAAGAGTTAAACATCCACTGGAAATATTGACACTAAATCAATATCTGCCACAAATTGAAGTAATTTCGATAGACTACAACAGCGGTAAAATTGGCTTGAGCTTAATTTAGGCTTTATGAAATAAAAATACCAAAAGGAAAACAATGCCCTTAGACTTATCGGAATCACTTGTTATAGGAATATCAGCTACTGCGTTATTTGATTTATCCCAAGCAGACAAAATCTTTAAAGAAAAAACTGAACAAGACCCTGAAACAGCCATTGAAGAATACAGGAAGTATATGCTGAAGAATGAAGAAAAACCTTTAGAAGACGGTACGGGTATGCCTTTGGTAAAAGCACTGCTTAATTTAAATAAGTTCCAAAAAGAAGGCGAAGCACCTATCGTTGAAGTTATTGTTATGTCGAGAAACAGCCCTGAAACAGGTTTTAGAGTACTCAATGAAATCAGAAGAAGAAATTTAAAAATTTCCAGATCAGCATTTACGGCAGGTGAATCCAATGTTGATTATCTTGAAGCTTTTTATGTAGATTTATTTTTAACTACAAATGAGAGTGATGCCCAAAAAGTCATCGACAGCAATGTATGTGCCGCAGCAATTGTTAAAGCCCCGCCAACGCGTGCTACACATTTGGATGAGACTCAAGTGCGTTTTGCTTTTGATGCCGATGCTGTTATCTTTAATGAAGCTAGCGAAATCGTCAATCCAACAGAAGGCCTTTCGACAGTTCAA
>CAZDEM010000200.1:2156-3493 GCA_964504315.1 uncultured Sulfurimonas sp. | reverse complement strand
AAGACGGCATACGAGTTTTCTGCCTGTCTCGTGGGCTCGGATATGTGTATAAGAGACAATCATAATCATAATTATCTGGCTTGGGAGTTTTCTCCCTAGCCAAATCTACTGCATCGTTCATTAAAAAAATATTGACACTTTCACCGCTTTTAAAAAGTGTATTTGCCAAACGTAATGCATTCCATGTTACATCTGTGCCATCATAAGGCTGATGATTTAAGATTATTGTTGTCATATTTATTTTTCTTTCGATAAGATAACTTCGCCTAAACCAGTTTTTACCGGATAGCCTGCTTTTACCCAGCCTTTGAGTCCGCCTTTGAGTGTTGTTACATTTGTATAACCCATTTTCTTTAATACTTCTGCTGCTAGAGCGCCTCTGCCACCTCTTCGACAATATGTGACAATACGTGCATCCGGGTCTTTAATCTTTTTGGCAACTTTCCATTCCAGGTTTCCACGTGTAATAGATACAAAGTTTTCTTTATTAAACTCATCAAACGGAATACTTCCCTCTGCTCTTTGTTCGCTCTCTCTTACATCTAAAACAATGACATCTTCGCCTTCATCAAGTAAATTTTTGAGTTGTTTGGGTGTCATTTCACCTACATCTTTTTTGGCTTCATTAATAAGAACCATTTTGTTTACAACTTCTGCCATTAACACATTAGTGCTGAGCAAAGCAACTATCAGTAACAATTTTTTCATATCCAATCCTTTTTCTACTTAATGTAATAACTAAATGCTTAATTAGGCATTTAACTAAATAGATGATAGTATGGTATAATTTTATTATTAAAATGTCAAGGACACTCATGCTAGATATGCAGCAAAAAATCAAAATATTTAAGGCTCTGGGGAATGAAACACGTTTTTTAATTTTCAAAAATGTGTTTACCGGAGGTTATACCTGTTCTCTTGACAAAAAAGACCCGAATGTCAAAGTTAGCCCGCATGCAACCTGCGTCAGTACGATTGCCGAGCATTTTGATTTTTCTCTGCCTACAATTTCCAAGCATCTGAAAGAGCTTAGAGAAGCAGGCATAATTACCATGGAAAAAAAATCAAACAAAATTTATATAGAGCCGAATATGGAAACTATCCGTGAACTCGGCAGTTGTTTTAATACTCTTGTTGAAAATTTTGACGCTAACAGAGAGCTTTTCTTCGCTTAAGTCTCCATCTTAATATTCCGGTAATACTTAATATAATAAGAAATATAGCTGCAATATCATTTATCCAGACCCACCATGAAGAGAAAAAACTCCCATCGTGTAGCGTTAATAAAAGTGTATAGAGTGTAACACTTTGAAATTGGGGAAGTTTAAATTCATTTT
>CAZDEM010000200.1:0-2056 GCA_964504315.1 uncultured Sulfurimonas sp. | reverse complement strand
TCATTTTATATGCAAGTCCTTTACTCTCAATACTCCAATCGTTAAGATTTTTACTCTTGTAAATACCGTAACGATTCCCTATTCTATAAATATTTTCATCAAAATCAACAGACCAAATATCACTACGAAGTGTATTATATACAGGAGGCAAGATGGCATGAGGAATTTTAACAGAGTTCATAAACCTTGCCAATCCTGATGAATGATCTAAAAATATTCCAGTTACAGCTAAAATAAAAAGTGGAATTGTTGCAATAATTGCAAAAATATTTGCATGTGTTTTAATGAGCTTCCGTGAAGTTTTAGGATATTTTTTTTGTTTTATTAAAAACCAGATTAGATATCCACTTAAAGATAAAAAAGTTAATACAATCGCTCCATAATCATTTATGAGCAATGAGATATCTCCATCAAAAAGACCTCGACCATAATGCAAATCTCGCACAAGTCGAGAAAGTTTTATATCTTCTTGCAACTCCTCTTTTTTAATGTTTACAGTTGCTTCATTTAATGTTTTTAAACTTTTTTTATCGAGTGTAATAAGTTTTTCTTTATCAATTACGGCAATAATGCGATGTTTGGAGACACTAAGTGCAGTAATATATTTCCCTTGAAGAGCCAGTTCTTTTAAACTCTTAAAATCATAACTATATATTCCATTGGATGCAGCTATATAAAGTTTATTGTTATAAGGAATAATTGCTAATATTTGCAGAGATGATATATTTGAAAATTTTTTACCACCATCAAAACTCTCAAATAGACCACGGTAACCACCGACTACAATATATTTTGGATTTTTTTCATCTTTATAGTAGGCATTAAAGAGTCTTTTTTCAGAACTTTTTATATGTGATGGTACACTACTGAAAGTAGTAGTGTAGAGGAAACCCCATTTATCGTGATCAAGAAAAAAACCGCTGGCAGAAAGAATAAGGAGAATAACTCCAGCACTTATTCCTGATATTTTATGGAGTTTGTGCACTTTTACCATTTATACTCTATGCCTGCATAGAAACTTCTTGGATCTGCGGGAGTATAGTCCTCTTTTCCATAAGCATAACGAGCATTAACAGCATATCTTTTATCTGTAATATTGGTTATTTTTGTGAAAATTCTTAATTTTTTAGAATATATATAGTCAGCTTTTAAATTACCAATACTGTAACCATTGTATTTATCAACTGTATGTGCATCATCCATCCAATAAGAACCTACATATTGCCATTCAGCCATAATTTTTAAACCTTTTAAATAAACCGGTATATAAAATAGTCTTGCATTTGCAAGTGTATTTGGAGCACCGGATATCTCATTGTCTCCAAGAGTTGGATCATTGTCATAATTATGTTTAGAGTAAGAATAGCTCACACTGCTTTCGAACTCTTTTGTAATTTCAGATTTTAGTGATGCCTCTATACCTTTATGGATACTAGCTCCACCATTCCTGTATCCACCGGTAGCAGAGTCTCTTACAATTGTGTCATCAATCGTCATGTAATATGCAGCTAGTTCAAGAAAAGCTTTTTCAAAAAATCTTTTCTTCACTCCTATTTCGTAAGTGTTTGATTTCTCTGCATTGAGGTTGATATTTTCATAACCTACTTTTACAGAATAAAGTCTTGTAGCTTGTGGAATTCTAAATCCATTAGCATAGCGAACATACAGATTTAAGTCCTGTTGTGGCATATAAGAGAGGGAGAGTTTTGGACTCAGGTGATTATATGAATCTTTTCGACTTGCCGGTCTATAGTATGTATTTGAGCTATCTGTTGAGTTTGGAGCTAAATTATTTGTATAATCATATCTATTATAGTCATATCGAAGACCTGGAGATAATTTCAACTGGTTTGTTATCATATAATCTATATGCACATAAGGGGCAATAGCCACATAATCTACATCATAATCATATAAAGCACCTGCTGTATATGTTTTAGCACCCCATCCTGTTGTTGTTACATCAAAGTCTTGGTTGTATTTTAGTGATGATTTTGTGAATTCAGTATCAAAACCAAAAACTACTTTTCCCCAATTTTGCTCATAAGTATTTCTT
>CAZDEM010000199.1:0-3515 GCA_964504315.1 uncultured Sulfurimonas sp. | reverse complement strand
ATATTACTTAAATTATATTCAACATTCGTCTGCATATAATCTTTTAGTATTTCCGGGTTTTTATCTAGTATTTGAAGTATTTCTTCTTCATTTATTCTATTTTTTCCAGCAATTCTTTGCACATCTTGCAAAACCAAATCATAAAGTCCAATAGTCTTTATTTCACGTGCAACTCTTTCTAAGTTTATCAACTATTTTTCCTATTATTTTAATTTTTAAGCAATGTTTAAACTTTTCAGTTATTTCAGCCCAGGTTAAAACCTGGGTTCCGACACAACTAAGTTCAAAAGTTACACTTTTACTTCTCAAATGCAGGATCATCTGCCGGTTCTATCTCTTCATCTATTCCATAAGAGGCAGTTTTATCATTTGCTGGTAAAAATATACCAATTAAACCTTTGATACCAACACTCATAATTATATTGTATAAAAATACCGCCCAGGCAACAAGTAACATAGTCCCAAAGATAGCCGCAAATATCATATCTGGATTAAATTGTCCATCTACATATAAGTGGCGGCGAAGCATGCCATCAAGACCTGCCATTCCCATAAATGCGCCCATACCTATACCACCTATAAGATGTAACCAAAAGTGCGTATTAGCAAGTTTATGAGAATACAGTTTTGTATTATTTGTTACAAGTGGCCATAAAACATATACAGCACTGTAAAGCGTCATATAAAGTCCGACAATAAGAGCAATATGCACATGCGCACCAATAATCCACTGTGTATTATGTAATACACGGTTCATTCCCATATCTGCTTGAATAATTGCAGCAGGAACAGCCAAGCCAAAACCGACCAAACCACCAAGAAGATATTTCAACTCCATAGTCATTTTAAGAGGACGTGCTTTCCATAAAGTAACGAGTGTAATAAAAAGTGCAAGTCCCTGTGTAAGAAGTTCAAACGCAGTCACCATCTCACCAGAAATTAATTTCATCATTTCAGGTTGTCCCTGATCACCAAGTAAATGATGAGACCAGACCATCCATGAAACTAAAAGCTCAAGCATTAACGCAGCACGAGCAACATTTTCCATAAAAAGTTTTTGTCCAGTAATTAAAGTAGCAAGTAAATACCATGAACCGGCAACATAAATTAGAACAAGACCATCAGCAACAAGGTCAAGACCCCACCAAAAAAAGTTTTTATATAAAAGAGCATCTATCGCTGTTACATCAAGAGCATGACCACTTGCATCAAAGAGAAGATAAACTAAAATTAAAATTCCTGCACCTAAAATAACAAGTGCATCTAAAAATGTATCAACTGTACCACGAAAGATAGCAACAACAGGAAGAGCAAGTGCCGGTTCTTTTGTATATGGCTGCTTGCCACGAAGCTTGTTAATAAGGTTTAAAAATCCATCTATACCAAAACCGGATATTAAAAGTTCTTTTGTTGTTTTGTTTTTATGAACACCGACACGAGCAAAAATCGTGGCATAGATATTGTAAATAAAGCCCAAAGTACCAGCCATTATTAACGCAACCCCCAGGATAAACACAATACCGCCTATCACATTAAACTGATGCGTATCAGCAGGAAGCGGCCAGTACAATGTATAAAGCGGTGCATACTGCCATACAAACGCAGCTATCCAAGCGAGTGCCGTTCCTATGGTAATGAGCAGCCAAGTGATGTTTGCAAGTTTTACACTATAAAGCGGTTTCTTTGTCAGATACGGTACCAAGAAAGTGAAAGCACCAAAGACCAACTGATACGTTGAACCGAAAATTCCCACAATCGGATGTACCGTCATAATAGAAAAGAAGTGTTCTGGATGAAAGAACTGTTCAGGAAGTGGATTAAGTGGCACATGTCCAACCTCAACCATTCTCATAATCATACCCTCAAGAGCTACTAATCCATAAAATAAAAATGCCATAACAACTGGTCTAAGCGTAACCTTTTGCAAAGCATTTAAACCTTTATGATCAAAGTTTGTACCATTTATTAATGTATTTATATAACTCATTGAATACCCCCATTGTCTTTACAGCCCACTACTTTAACGAAATTTTTTACTAACATTAAATCTTTACCATCCTCGCTATATTGCTCTGGTCCTGAATATTCAGTTGATGTTAAATCAAAAACACCATTATGATTGAATGTCCAAAGTATGTCATTAGAATCCAAAATTCCATTTACATCAGTTCCAGGATTTACCTGCATCTGCATAACAAGAGAACCATCCTGACGAAAAAGTCCGAAACCATACACTAAATCTTTACTATGCACATCAAATTCAACCGTTTGCCCACATTGAATTACTACCTGTTTTGGAAGCCCTATCCATTTATGATTTTGTATCTCAAATTCATACTTTGCATCAGGTTTGATATTATGTCTGTCAATATCTTGTGATACCCAAGGTATTGTATTATATGTGAAAATATGGTGTCCCACACCGCCTGCAACTAAAAATGCCATATACCAATAAAACGGAATACGAAAAACTGACTTAGCATCTTTTCTTGTCAGGTTATATCCAAACCATGCAACAACTGAAATAATCATTGCAGCATATATAGAGTAAGCAACCCAGTGAAAAGACAATAACTCAGCAGAGTTTGTAAATGTCATATTATGTCTCCTTAAATTTTCACAAATTCTATAAGAACCAAAGATATAAAAAATTGATATATATCAATAAAATTATTCTTTAATATGAAAAATGTATATTTTTTAATCTTTTCAATTTTCACTATTGATTATTTTTTAATCAGTTACTATTCTACATTCAGAATGTTTTTAACTATAATTACACTATTAATTGAATTGGAGAATAGCATATGGCAAGTTTTAAAGCCCTCAAAGGGCAAGGAGATGCAAAAACACTTTTTGCAGCTTTTTTATATTTCGATTTTAGTTTTATGGTCTGGACAATGCTCGGACCCTTAGCAACAGAAATCAGTGAATCATTAGCCATGCACGGGTTTATTATGAGTGCTTCTCAAAAAGCAACTCTTCTTTCTGTTCCTATTTTGGCAGGTGCCCTGCTTCGTATTGTACTCGGCTTTGGCGTTGACAAATTTGGAGCCAAGAAAACAGCACTTATGAGTCAGGCAGTTGTTATTTCTGTTTTATTTTATGCATTTTTCAGAGGTGAAAGCATCACATATGACGAACTTTTAGTTGTTGCGACAGGGTTGGGCTTTGCAGGAGCTTCATTTGCAGTTGCACTGCCACAGGCTGGTCAATGGTACCCTCCAAAACTTCAAGGAATTGTACTTGGAATTGCAGGAGCAGGTAATATAGGCGTTGTCGTCGACTTTATGTTCGCTCCAAAAATTGCAGAAATATGGGGATGGCAGGCAGTATTTTTAGTCGGCGGTGCATTATCAACTATAATTTTTGTAACATACATTTTTTTAGCAAAAGATGCACCCAAAGAAGTTTATACACCTCGTCCTAAAAAACTAAAAGATTATGGCAAACTGTTAAAAGATAAAGATACATGGTGGTTTAGCCTTTTTTATGCAGTTAGTTTTGGTGGATTT
>CAZDEM010000198.1:0-3520 GCA_964504315.1 uncultured Sulfurimonas sp. | reverse complement strand
AATTAGGAAATTAGTTATGGAATAAAAGAGTCATGTGCAAAGGGCTGAAACATAAAAGTATTAAACAGCCATAGGAGAATGAGCGATTGGAATTCTTAGGTGACGCTGTACTGGACCTTGTTGTAGGAGAATATCTTTTTAGAAAATTCCGCACATCAGATGAAGGAAAGCTTTCAAAAATCAGGGCTTCACTTGTTAATGAAACGGGCTTTGACAAATTGGCACGTGCCTTGAATTTAGGTGATTATATACTGCTTTCCAATGCAGAAGACAACAATGGCGGACGTGAAAAATCCTCACTTTTGTCGAATGCTTTTGAATCAATAATGGGTGCAATATATTTAGAAGCAGGCTTGCAGGAGGTACAAAGAATTGCTATTGATTTAATAGAAAAGAATCATGAAGAAATTTCTCTTGATTCTTTATTCCGTGACTTTAAAACTACGCTTCAAGAACTGACACAGGCACGTTTTGGAATAACACCGGAGTATAGAGTATTAGCTTCAAGGGGACCTGATCATCAAAAAGAGTTTGAAGTAGGTGTGTTTATCGAAGATAAAGAGTATGCAAGAGCGAATGGTAAAAGTAAAAAAATTGCACAGCAAGAGGCAGCCAGAGTTGCTGTAGATATGCTAAACAAGGAAAAATAGTGAACAGTTTTGGTATGAAATTACGATTTTCGACATTTGGAGAATCTCATGGAAAGGCATTAGGCTGTCTTTTAGATGGTGTTCCAGCCGGACTGAACATTAATGAAGAGTATATTCAAAGCGAGCTTGATAGAAGAAAACCCGGTAAGAGCGAATTTGAAACAGCCAGAAAAGAAGCCGATAAGGTTGAAATTTTAAGCGGTGTGTTTGAAGGAAAGAGTACAGGCACTCCAATAGCTATGATTATATACAATACAAATCAAAAATCACGTGACTATACAAATATTAAAGATGTTTTTCGTCCCGGACATGCAGATTTTACATACTTTCATAAATACGGCATACGTGATTACAGAGGTGGAGGAAGAAGTTCTGCGAGAGAAACAGCGGCAAGAGTAGCAGCAGGAGCTATTGCAAAGCTAATGCTTCAAGAGCTTGGTGTAACGGTGTTGAGTGGTATAAGTGAAGTTGCAGGCATACACTCAGAGAATTTTGATTATGAGTATGCTAAAAACAGTATTATATATGCACTTGATAAAAATAAAGAAGAAGCACAAAAAGAAGCAATACTTAAAGCTAAAAATGAGCATGATTCTGTCGGAGGCGTTTCTCGCGTTGTAATAAAAGGTGCGCCGATAGGTTTAGGACAACCGCTATATTATAAGTTAGACGGAGTTTTGGCAGATGCAATGATGGGCATTAATGCTGTAAAAGCTGTAGAGATTGGAGACGGTGTATTGAGTTCAAAGGTGCATGGTTCTCAAAACAATGATCAAATTAGAGCAAAAGGGTTCGAATCAAATCATTCAGGAGGAATACTTGGCGGTATTAGCAATGGAGAAGACATTGTTTTGAATGTCTATTTTAAACCTACACCTTCTATATTTAAAGAGCAGCATACTGTAACGACAGAGAATGAAGAAGTTGATTTTTCACTCAAAGGCAGACATGATCCTTGTGTCGCAGTTCGTGGAACAGTGGTATGTGAGTCTATGGCAGCATTAGTTATAGCAGATATGCTGCTGTTAAATATGGGTTCTGCAATGGATGGAGTTTTAAAATATTATAATTAAGCCACTCTATTTCCCTAATTATTACTTCTTTTGTATATAATGTTATTACATTTTATTATAGGAGTTTTTTTGAATCTTAAACGTTTTTTATTAGAATATGGAGAAAAAGTTCCCGGTTATGATGTCACAGTCATTAATGAACGGGAAGCAAGAGCAGCTGCAGGTCTACTTTTTGCATTAGGCATGATGGTGATTTTTGTGGGTATTGGATACAACCACATTATAGTAGCACGAGTCTATTTGGCATTTTTATTTATAGATTTTACGGCACGTATGCTTAGCCCTCACTATTCACCTTCTTTGCTCTTAGGGAAGTTCGTTGTTCGTAATCAAAAACCGGAATATGTTGGCGGCTTGCAAAAACGATTTGCCTGGACCCTTGGCTGGTTTATCTCCCTTCCGATGATGTGGTGGTTTGTTCTACACTGGGACATAACTTTTTATAAAGTTATGGTTTGTGTACTGTGTCTCAGTTTGATGTTTTTAGAAGCAGCATTTGCCATCTGTGTAGGCTGTATGATATATAAAATGATTCTAAGAGAAGACCCTGCACATTGCCCGGGCGGATCTTGTGAAATACGCAAGCGTGAGCACATTCAAACTTTTAATCCTATTCAAGGATTTATTGCAATCATCACTATTATTGCACTAACAAGCGGTGTTTATCTCTTTTTGGCGAAAACAGAGTCAAAAACTTTCTTTGGTCAGTTTTTACATGAAGCAGTATTAACAAAAGCACAGTTAAAACAAGAAGAAGTGGCGAAATATAAAAAAGAGTTAGAAAAAGAATTTAATAATGATGACTTTTAGATTCTTTAAAATGAAAAAGTAGGCTTTTGCCTACTCTGTCATCTCTTTAAGAATGTCAACAATCATTCCCTCAGCCTCTTTTAACGGTTTAATAGATTCTTGATCTGTAATATCAAGCGTGGTAATCCAGTTATCAACACCCAAAAATCCCATATGCATCAGTTTCTCATCTTTTTTCTTGTAAAGATAGAATGAGCATGGAGCCCAAGCACCGGCTTCAGGGTGAAGTTTAGATACAGGGTAGATTACATCAAATTTACAGATAGAGTATGTGTGAAAAAAATCATATGCATGGTAATCATGATCATCAAAAATTTCTTCTTGAACATTTGTGTAGTTTGGAAGCAAGAAACCCAACGGCTCTAATTCACCTTCAAATTCTGCTTCAAAATCTTCTATGAAATCTTCCATAGGCACATCACTGTCTACTTCAGCAGTCATATCAATTGCAAATGATTTCTTTGGAAATTTTACAGTATGATGTAAATCTTTAAAATGACCATTTGGCATTGCTTTTTTAAGTGCTGTTTTGATAAGTGCTGCATAAGCAATTAAATCCGGATTATTCTTGGGAACATCTGTAGCTCTTGACATACCGTTAATTGTCAAGGTTGATACATTCATGCTGCCGTCTTTGTCTTCCCAGATAGACATTGTCAAAGGAGTCAATGCGCCAAATTTAGGATATTTTTTTATAATTTTATATGTAATGTCATTATTTACATACATTGCGAGATTATAAATTTTATAGTGAACTTTGCCAAATCTTGTTTTGAATGGCTTGTTCATGTCATTATTTCCAGGAACACTTAGTCCTACGGAATCAAATGCATCTTCTATTGTTTTTGTGCTAACTTTACCATCTTTGTTATCAGTTGTAAACACCTGAACATCTTGAGGTTTTTTAGGCTTAGCAGGTGCCAAATATGCACCGTTACAACCAACTATTGACAGAGCTACCAGCGCAGCCATTACTAATGTGTATAT
>CAZDEM010000197.1:0-3537 GCA_964504315.1 uncultured Sulfurimonas sp. | reverse complement strand
GTAAAAGTATATTCCAAAACCGTTACAAAAGTGTTAAACAACCCTTTAATCTTTCTAAAAAAAGCTCATTAGTTTACAGAACAAGTACCTTTGCCATCAAGTGTTTGCAAAGTATTCGCTACAAGTTTATCGACAGAATCTTTTACTGTAACAGACTCAGTATCCACATATACGTCAAGTCCGGCATTTTTAAAACCCTCAGCCGGTGAAGCACCGATGCCTGAAACTACTAAAGCATCCGGATTTAAACTCATAATATTTGTAACGGCATTACCACAGGCAGCCGCATCGTGTCCACCATTTTCTTTCACTTCAACATCAGAAATCTTTCCATCTTCAAGTGTAATAATTGTATAGAATTTCGCTTTACCGAAGTGTGCACCGCGTTTACTCAAATATCCCATATTTTGATCTGTTGGAAATACTATTCTCATTTTTTATCCTTGATTCTTTTTTAAAGTTTCTATTATCTCTTTTATATCATGACTTTCAGGCACCAAAGGAGTAATACCAAGAGCAAGTAAATTATCTTTTACTCCTTTACCAAATTCATAAGTCACAAGTACATCCACATTTTTTGCTTTGAGAAATCTTGGAATTTCTGTACCTACATGTAAGCGTCTATTGCCTTCATTTTCTTTTTTTATCACTATATTTTGTTCTTTGATTTTTTTCATAATCGGATTGTCAACCATTTCTATAAACTCACCTTCTGGCAGTTTGTAAAAAGCGATATGTTTGGCAAGTCCAATATGTTTGGCAACTCTATCACCGTTATTTGTCATAAATGCGACTTTCATTTCTTCCTCCTCTATTTTTGTTCTGCCAGTTGAGAATTTTTGTAGGCTGCATAGGCATCTTGTAATGTCATATCTCCTGCGCCTACAAATATTTTCACATCTGAAGTTTTTAAAATATCAAGTGCTTTTCCACCGGCACCATTCCCTGTGATGATAACATCAGGATTGAGCTTGAGAACTTTTTTTGCAGTTTGTAACCCTGCTCCGTGTTCCATTGCCTCTGTTTCATCATTCGGTTGTGCTTCTAAAACATCACGCTCTTCATCATATGTCACTAGCATGTCCATACGACCAAATCTTGCATCAACCAAACTTTCCCAACTATCGCCTTTTGCTGTAAATACTATTTTCATAGCTTTTTCTCCTTGATTATTTGTTTAATATCTTCCCAACTTTTTGTAACAAGTTGCGATAAATGGCTCTCTTTATCATACTCGACTATCGGCATTGCTTTAGAGAGACTTTTTGTGAATGTTTCATCATATGGCAATTCACATACCAACGTTATATCTTCATCTGCCAGAAATTCTCTTATCTCCTGTGTAACATTTTCATTTAAATCCGCTTTGTTTATAATACAAACAGCGGTATAGTTAAATGTTTTTACAAGCTCATAAACTCTTTTTAGATCATGCAAACCAGAAAGCGTCGCTTCCGTAACCAGTACAACAAGATTTGCTCCGCTGAGACTTGAGATAACAGGACATCCAATTCCCGGACTACCATCTGTAATTACGTATTCTTTATCTTCTTTAAGGGCTAAAAGCTTCGCTTCTTGTTTTACTTTGGCGACAAGTTTACCAGAATTTTCAGCTCCAAAACCAAGTTTGGCATGTGTCATTTTTCCACTGTTTTTGATATTAGAGATAAAAAGATCGCCTGCTTTTTGTCTCTGCATGGTAATTGCTTCATGTTCACAAACTCTAAAGCAGTAGTAACAGCCTTCACAAGAGATAGGATCAACTACATGAAAATCATCCGTAGGTGTTATTGCATCAAAATGGCAGGCTTCAAAACAGTCGCCACAGTTTGTACATAAATCTTCATCTATGATAGAGATATCTCCACTCATAAAATCTTCCTGGCTTTTAAAGTCTGCACCTAAAAGCAGGTGCATATTAGCAGCATCGACATCACAGTCACAACAGACAGCGTTTTCTCCTTCAAGATAAGCAAAAGAGGCACTAAGGGAAGTTTTTCCGGTACCACCTTTTCCGGATATTACAACTATATCTCTCATACTTGCTCCTCAAAAAAGTTAATTATTTCATCTAAAGAGTTTTTAAAATGCTCTATTTTAGGATAAATCAATTCACCATTGGCATAGAGTTTTGCCAGCTCTTTATCATTTTGTATTTTTGTAATAACAGGAATACCCTCTGCTTGACAATACTCTTCTACTCCATTATCTCCAATGCCGTAACGGTTAATAATAACACCGAATTTTTGATTTAAAACTCTCATCGTCTCAACTGCCAAAGTTAAATCATTTAAACCAAATGGTGTTGATTCTGTTATAAGTACTACATAATTACTAAAACGACTTGCTTCAATAACAGGGCAACTTGTTCCCGGAGGAGCATCAAGCAGTTTAATATATCCATCAAAATTATCATCGACATACTTAATCGTACCGGCTATAAGCGGTACAGCCATCTCCTGACCCAAATCAAGTCGTCCCTCTACAAAAGAGAAAGAGTCTGTTTCATATTCTGCTATTTCACCTATTTTTGCAGGTGTCATAGGAAGAGAATCTGTTGGACAAAGTTCACTACAAGCATAACAACTGTGACAAAGTTCAGGATAAACTTTTATCTCTGTAGGCAAGTCTATAATGGCATTAAAATTACAAACTTCTGCACATTTTCCACATAAAGTACAGTCCGTTTCATCCCACTTGGGTACCATTTTATGAAAATCTTCCTGGACCTTCATATCACCTTTTAAAAAGATAGCCGAATTAGGTTCTTCAACATCCAAATCTGCTAAAACCACTTTTTTACCCATACTTGAGAGATAAGATAAAAGATTAGAGGAAATCGTTGTCTTACCTGTTCCTCCTTTACCGCTGGCGATTGTTATTTTCTTATTTTTCAATACTGTTCCTTATTTTAAAATACTGTAAATCTAAAGTGTAAGAAACTCATTACACTCTCTATATCTTTAACGACATTTTCCATAACATCACCCTCCGGAGTACCTGCAAAAAGTCTTGCCATTATGTAACCGTTCATCATGCCTATCATTACTTCACCGTCACTTTTTTCATAAACCGATATACTTAAAGGCATTTTGACAGACATATATTTCGAACCGTCATTTTTCAGCATTTCACCAGAAAGTCTTGCGTTACAAAATTTAATAATCTTCACTTTCCCAACATCCGGTCCACCATTTTGTAGAATCTCTTTTTCCTGATCTATGATAGTTGTAACATGCCAGCCATTTTGTTTATTTATTCTCTTTGTAATTACATCTACCGTTTTGTCAAAATCATAACTTGATTTTATTTCTTTAAAAAACATTGTAGGTGCAGCTACTTTAAAAGCCATACCTACGATAAAGAGACTTACAATAACTCCGATAACCATACCAACATATAAACCTATCTTATTACTCATTACTCTTCCTCAATACAAATTTTTTCTGACATACACTCTTGAATTGTCTTTATGCTTACAAAACCAATTACTACAGTTGTTAAAATTATAAGAATCAGACTTACAAGATATAACAA
>CAZDEM010000196.1:0-3593 GCA_964504315.1 uncultured Sulfurimonas sp. | reverse complement strand
GTGCTACTCTGGCAACTTCCCAAGCCTGGATACCCATTTTTTTTGCTTCTTGGGCTTTTGGAGAATGAAGCGCAAAATCTGCTTTTTTTACGGCAATTTTTGCAAAATTTGAGAACTTTTCTTTAATGACATCTGCCGTTTCTTTAGATATCAACACCAGTTCTTCAAGATCATAACGCATTTCCTGATTGAGCTCTAGAAGAATTTTTCGTATAAGCTGAGAGCTTTGAGAAGCCTGCGTAATAATAATTTGAGAGAAGAGTGTATCTGTTTGATTTAAATCTTCTATTATAGTGTCGTAATCTTCTATAAGTATATGTTTTGCTTCAACCGGCATAAAAGCAAGTCTCTGTTTAAATCTGTCAATAGATTTAATCAGACCGCTGCGCATACCTTTAAGTGTAGCTGAGAGAATCTCCTCGGCTCTTGTTGGTGTTGCCTCTGCAATTTCGATTGTAGTGGCGAGGATTGTTGAGAGAATTTTTCTGACTCTGATGGTATTGAGTGAACCTTCTTTTATAGATTCGAATGTGATATCTTTTATAACTTCTTTAATTGAATCATTGACATCACCGTCACTGTCTTTTTCCAAGGCAGTAATAATTGCAGATTCTACCATTTCACTGAGCATATCATATAAATCAATTGATTGCAGTTTGATTTGGTGGAGTGTGTGAACGGCTTTTTCATCTTTTATCTGTTCTTCTATGGCATTGAAGACTTCATATTTTGCAACCTGAAGTTCATCAGATTTTTTATGTAAAGCTCTTTCTATAGCTTCTTTTTGCTCTAAAAGTTTTTCTACATCCTCTTTTAAAGTATGTGTTTCTTCTTCAATAAAAGTATTTGCCAATGCTTTCATCTCATCTAGCGACAAGTTTTCGAGTTTTACTCTTGCATCTGATAATGCATGTTCAACTCGTTTTTCTATACTTTTAAATCTACGGCTGTATGCTTTTTTGAGTTTTATTTGTAAAGTCTGACTGTTATTCATATTGTGCTCCTAAAGTACCATTTTAATATCTTGATGTTTTTTTAATGCATCATATATAAACTTCCTGTCATCTTCATTATGAACCAAAAGGTCCAAATTCATACTTACATATTTACCTGTTTTGGAACTATTAGAGTCTGTAAGCTTGTGCAGTCTCTCATTAATTACATCTTTCACGGCATTTTGCAGTGCCTCTTTCTCACTTGCTATAACTTTGTAACACCAGTTGCAAGGGTATTCAAGTTCTAGTTGCTTTCCTTCAAGTCTATCGTTTAAAGTCTCCACTTTTGCCTCCTGATTTAGATTCAAGTTGAACATTACTTATAATCATACCTTTGTCAATCGCTTTTACCATATCATAAATCGTTAAAAGACCAACGCTTGTCCCTGTTAATGCTTCCATCTCAACTCCTGTTTGTCCGGTAAGTTTTGCTGTAACTGTTAACTTAAATCCTGGAAGTTCCGGTAGTTCTTCTACATCACAGTTTATACCGCTAAGATTTAAAGGATGGCACATAGGAATTAAATCACTTGTTCTTTTTGTTCCCATAATCGCTGCAATAACGGCAGTTTGTAATACAGGTCCTTTTTTGGTTTTTTCACTTACTATAGCGTCATATGCATCTCGGTGCATTTGGATTATGCCGCTTGCTACGGCTACCCTTGTTGTATTGTTTTTATCACTCACGTCAACCATTTTAGGTCTTTGATTCTCATCAAGGTGCGTTAAATTCATTGGTAATTTTCTCTTCATATTAAATTTTCTTGCTATATTATAGCAAAGTGCTGTTAATAATGAGTTAGAATTTGGAGCGCATCTTTATAATCTTGAGGATGGTTCATATTTAAAAAAGGTTTAGTATCGGGGAAGTAGACATAAGTTGTTTTGGAATTTTTTAAAAGATGGCCAAGCCTATGACTGTTTTCATTGAGCATTTGTAAAAATTTTGGTTTTAAGTTTTTGGTATATATACCGCATAATGGCTGGATCCCTTCATCTGTTTTGGCAATAACCGCATCATAAAGAGAATTGTCTGCGAGTACAATATTTTGTATCTCTTTTTGTGCTATAAAAGGAGTGTCAACACTGATGGCAAATATTTTTTTTGCATCAAGAGCATTAAAAGCAGTGATAAACCCAAGGGTAGGTGCAAAAACAGAGGATGTTTTATCATCTTCTATAAAATTTGCATCAAAAGAAAAAATGGATTTGTCTTTGCAGGAGATATAAACGCTTGAGAAGATTTTTGAAAGTCTTGTGTATTGGTACTCTGTCAGTGTCTCAAAGCCGGCAAAAGGGAGAAGTGCTTTGTTTTCTCCCATTCTGCTGCTTTTACCGCCTGCAAAGATTACACAAGGAATATTAAACATTTAGTTGAGTGTTAAATTTGCTTCAATGCGTCTGTTTTGTGAACGGCCCTCAACAGTTGCATTGCTTGCAACAGGATTAAGTTCACCCATACCTACTGCTGTAATTCTTGAAGCATCTACACCATTTTGTATAAGAAGTCTTTTTACTTCATCTGCCCTTTTCTGAGAAAGTTTTTTATTATATGTTTCGCTTCCTCTGCTGTCTGTATATCCGATTATTTCAGCATGGTAGTTCTTGTACTTTTGCAAAAAATCGGCAAATTTAGCTATTTTGTTCATAGAAGTATTCTGCACTTTATATGAATCATTCTCAAAGTTGATATGCAAGTTGATAGCAATAGGACAACCATTTGCATTTACTGCGGTTCCGGCAGGTGTATCAGGGCATTTATCTAAAGCATTTTCCACCCCGTCATTGTCATCATCAAAAGAAATTTTGCAGCCATTGACATCAACCGTACTGTCAGCCGGAGTATTTGGGCATTTGTCCAGTTTGTCGTAAACTCCGTCACCATCACTGTCTATTTCAGGTTTTTCTATGATAACAACTTCTTCTTCAACGACTTCAACAACTTTTGGAACAGTTTTGACTTTTTGTGCGCCAAAAGAGTATGTAAAACCGACAAGCCCTACAAGGTTACTGTCAGCATTACCTGCATTGTTTGATGCGATTTTTGCCATATAGATTGCTTCTAGTTTGAGCGCCCAGTTTTGTGTGAAAGGAACTTTTAGTCCTGCGCCGGCATCTACGAATAAACCTGTTTGATTATTTCTATTTTCATCAGAGATATTTTCAATACCCAGACCCATTTTCGCAAAAGGAATGACGTTGTTTGTCTTCTCGAATGTGTACACTCCGTTAAATGCACCGCGGGTAATCTGGGTGTCTCCGCCGGATTTATAATCTATTCCGCGCGAATGAAATACTGAAAGCTCCGGGCTTATTTTACTTCCAAGAGTATTGAACTGTGCTTCAAGCCCCCCCGTAAAATAACCGTCATCTTTAATACCAAGATCTCCTTCAGCAATGTTATAGCCTATCATCGGAGAGATTTCATATTTATAATCACTCGCTCCTATAATTGTGCTTGCTAAGAGTAGTGGCAGTAACAATCTTTTTTTCATAAAATGTCCTTTAATTGTGATAACGTATTGTATCTAAATTATCTTGGATCTGTTATGTAACCTGTAATTGCTGATGCGGCAGCAACTGCAGAATTTGCCAAAT
>CAZDEM010000195.1:0-3609 GCA_964504315.1 uncultured Sulfurimonas sp. | reverse complement strand
ATATTATATTTTAGGGTATGAGCATTAGGGAAAATAAATGAAAGAGCCGATGAGCATTGAAGGGTATGATAAACTTATAGAAGAATTTAAATATTTGCTAGAAGTTGAAAAACCCAAGGTTGCACATGAAAAACTTGTTGCGGCAGCACTTGGTGACAGAAGTGAAAATGCTGATTATCAGGCTGCAAAAGAGAAACTGCGCTTTATTGATAAGAGACTTTTTTATCTCAATAGAATGATTCAAAATTCACATATTGTCGACCCCTCTTTGCATGAACATCATCAAGTTACTTTTGGCAGTACCGTGATACTTGTAAATATTGACACAGACGAAGAAGAAAAGTATACTATCTGCGGAGTCCTAGAAAGTGAACCTGAAAACGGGTTGATTTCTATACATTCACCTCTGGCTAAGGCTATGCTTGGCAAAAAAGAGGGAGATGAATTCAAAATACGACTGCCGAATGCCCTCAAAGAGTATGAAATTGAAAAAATAAAGTATAAAAATATCTTTTCATTGAAAAAAAATATTCGTTCAAAAAGCGATTTTTCTTTCCATTAAAACAACTTTTACCATTCCTTAGATATAATCCCTCTTTAAAAACCAATTTTTAGGAAACATCCGTGAGCCAACAATTAAAAAACATTGATGAACAGTTAGCCAACCATAAACTTTCACAAGAAGATTACAAGCATATAAAAGAGATTTTAGGACGTGAACCGAATTTAGTTGAATTAGGTATATTTTCAGCCATGTGGAGTGAACACTGCTCATACAAATCTTCTAAAATACACTTAAAAGGCTTCCCAGTAAGCGCGCCATGGGTTATTCAAGGTCCTGGAGAAAATGCCGGTGTTATTGACATTGGTGGTGGTTATGCGGCAGTTTTTAAGATGGAATCACATAATCATCCAAGTTTTATAGAGCCATATCAAGGTGCTGCAACTGGTGTTGGCGGAATTATGCGTGATGTATTTACAATGGGTGCCCGTCCTGTCGCGAATTTGAATGCACTGCGTTTTGGTAATGTTTTAAACAAAGATGATATCTCTAAACACCAACGTTATTTGGTACGTGGTGTAACAGAAGGTATCGGTGGTTATGGTAACTGCATGGGTGTTCCGACTATTGGCGGTGAGACAAGTTTTGATGAATGTTATAATGGAAATATCCTTGTAAACGCGTTTACACTGGGCATTGCTAAAAGTGATGAAATTTTTTACGGTAAGGCTGAAGGGACTGGAAATCCAGTAATGTATGTTGGCGCGAAAACAGGTCGCGACGGTCTTGGCGGGGCTGTTATGAGTTCAGACTCTTTTACTGAAGAGAGTAAATCTCTTCGTCCTACTGTACAAGTTGGTGATCCGTTTACTGAAAAACTACTTCTAGAGGCATGTTTAGAACTTTTCAAAACTGATCATGTAATCGGTATTCAGGATATGGGTGCAGCTGGGCTTACTTCATCTGCTTTTGAAATGGCAGGTCGTTCAGGCTCAGGAATGATAATGCATTTAGATAAGGTTCCTGCCCGCGAAGAAGGCATGACACCTTATGACTTTATGCTAAGTGAATCTCAAGAGCGTATGCTCCTTTGTGCAAAAAAGGGTTCAGAACAGGCAATTATCGATATTTTTGAAAAATGGGATTTAGATGCTGCTGTTGTCGGTGAAGTTACTGACACAGGAAATATGGAACTCTTCTGGCATGGAGAAAAATGTGCTGAGGTTCCTGTTGACCCTGTAAGTGAAGAAGCACCTGAACTTAACCGTCCTATGAAAAAACCGGCTTATTTGGATGATATACATAAAGTTAGTATTGATGATTTTGACAGAGTTTCAAATCAAGAAGCTTTTGAAACATTAACTAAATCTATGGAAGTTGTAGATAAATCCTGGATTTATACACAATATGATTCTATGGTACAAACTAATACTATAAAAAACGGTGGAATGCTTGACGCTTCTGTGATTCGTGTAAAAGAAAATAACAAAGCTTTGGCAATGTCAGCTGATTGTAATGTGCGTTACTGTTACATCGACCCTAAAATGGGTGGAGCTGCGGCTGTTATTGAATCTGGACGTAATGTTGCTATGAGCGGGGCGAGACCACTGGCTATTACAGACTGTCTGAACTATGGTAATCCTGAAAACCCTGAAGTTATGTGGCAGTTTGGAGAGGGTTGTTTAGGTATCAAAGAAGCATGTGCCGAACTTACGACACCGGTAATCGGCGGAAATGTTTCTCTTTATAATGAAACAAACGGTGTTTCAGTTTTTCCGACACCATCTATTGCAACTGTCGGTGTAAATGATGATGAAAACAACGTCTTGATGTCAAGTTTTCAATCTGAAGGAAATGCACTCTATTTAGTAGGTGAAAGTAAATCTGAATTTGGCGGTTCTTTATATATGAAAGAGTTGTATGATACCGTAGCAGGTGTTATGCCGGAGATTGATTACAAACAAGAGCTTGCACTTTGGGATTTAGTAATAGAGGCAAATAAAAAACATCTTTTAGAATGTGCAAAAGATGCCAGCAGTGGTGGTGTTGCTATAGCACTCGCTAAAATGGCAGCAACAAGCGGGCTTGGATGTGATGTAGAGATGAGTGTAGCTGATGACAGAGATATTTTCTCAGAGAGCATGAGTCGTGCAATCATCGAAGTAAAATCTGAGAATTGTGAAGCATTTGAAGCAATGCTTGATGAGTCAATGTCAATTGAAAAAATCGGTACAGTCGGCGGTGATACTATTCGTATTAATGATATAAGTATGAGTATTAGAGATCTTGCAGATAACTATTTTAATACTTTTGCACGTGTAATAGAACAGGATTTATAAGTTATAAGATAATTATATAATTGTGATATAAAAATCTAATTTAAAAAATAAATTTACTTTAATTGTTATAATTGTATAATCCTCATTCTAGTTAAAACGTAAAGGAAAGAATGAATGATGAAAAGATTAATAACTGCAGCAGTTGCAGTAGGTGTAATGATGTTAATGTCTGGATGTGCTACAATGCATATGGGCTGGACAGCTGTAACAAGTCAGCATAAGCTTGATGACGGTGCAATGCCGGCGTATGATGATATGTTTACTAAAGTGGCAAAATACGGTGATCCTGCTCGTGCAATGATGAAAGAGTGGAAAGTGGACGAAGGTGTAAGCGGAGATGATGTTAAAGAGTCTATTACTGCTCTTACAGAAGAGTACAACATGAGACTTACCGGTTATGTAAAAATGTATACTAAAAAAGATGCAAAACCGAATGAAGTAGAAGAAGCGAGAATCTGGTCTCTATGTAACCTTACTACGGCAAAAATATTCTTGAATTATTCAAGATATTACGGCGGTTTTATGCCATGTAGAATTATGTATGTTCGTTACGGAAACGGTGATGCTTACCTTATCAGCATGGACATGACTCTAGCAATACACGGTGGATACCCGTTACCGCCAAAAATGTTAGAAGCAGCTAACAAAGTTAAAGTAGCAATGGAAGAAGTTCCTGCTCGTGCAGCACAAGGTGATTTTTAATCACTGCTGCTTTTATGAGCTTATAAATTTTATAAGCTCATTATCTAATTGATACGGCGTATTGAC
>CAZDEM010000194.1:0-3609 GCA_964504315.1 uncultured Sulfurimonas sp. | reverse complement strand
GCTATTTTATATGAGAATGGTGTCGGCGGAGTAGAGCATGATATGTTTAAGGCACATGAGCTTCACATGGAAGCGGCAACAAGAGGCGTACCGCCTGCCATGTATGAAGTCGCACTTATGCTTGAGCGCGGACTTGGATGTATGCAAAACTACTCAGAGGCGGCATTTTGGTATGAAGAGGCTGCAAAACGCGGACATATTCAGGCATTTAACAACCTTGGCGCACTCTATAAAGAGGGGCATGGTGTTATACAAGATGATGCAAAGTGTTTTGTCTGTTTTAAACGTGCGGCAGACGGTGGTTTGGCAGAAGGACTGTATAATTTGGGACTTTTATATGACCAGGGAATCGGCTGTGAAATGGATAATGACAAAGCACTTGATTTGTGTAGAAAAGCTGCCTATAAAGGGCATGCTAAAGCCAAAGAAATCATCAAAGGTCTGCAAGAAGACGGCAAAATTGTGTTTTAAGGAGATGACTTGTTTACAGGATTAATAAGAGAAGTTGCAAAGGTTAAAAGCTTTGCGGGTTCTACTCTTAGCATCAGATCAAAATATAAAGCAAACCTTGGCGATTCCATTGCTATAAACGGTGCCTGTTTAACTGTTGTAAAAGTAGATGCAGACGGTTTTGCCGTAGAACTCTCTCCTGAGAGTCAAAAACTTTTAGCCATAGAAAATTATAAAAATGAGGTTCATATTGAACCTGCCATGAAAATGGGTGACAGATTTGAAGGGCATATTGTCCAGGGGCATGTTGATACTGTAGGCACTATCAAAGAGATAAAAAACAACGGCAACTCGTATGATGTTTTTATAACAGTGGACAAAAAATTTATTCCCTATATCGTGCCAAAAGGCTCAATCACTATAGATGGAGTAAGCCTGACCGTTAATGATGTAAACGAGGAGAGTTTTCGGCTCACTATTATTCCTCACACTATGAAAGAGACGCTTTTTAAGAACTACCGCAAAGGCAGTAAAGTCAATGTCGAGACAGATATGTTTGCACGCTATGTGGCACATATAATCAATCATCAAAAATCAACTTCACTTTCCTGGAATGAAATTGATGCAATCAATGCAAGTTTTTAAGGCACAACAATTAAAAATCAAGTTTTAAAAGACAACTTTGGACACAACAGTTTCAGAGAACTTCAAGAAGAAGGCGTTGATGCCATTTTAAACGCTCAAGATTTACTTATGATACTGCCAACCGGCGGCGGAAAATCTCTTGTATATCAACTCCCTACTATGATGATGGATGGCATAACAATTGTCATCTCTCCGCTTATAGCACTGATGCAGGATCAAGTCCGTGCATTGCAGGCACAAAATATAGCTGCTCAAATGATAAGTTCTGCGCAAAGCTATGATGAAGTGCAAGATATTATCAGCATGGCCTACAATGGTACATTAAAATTTCTTTATCTTTCTCCGGAGCGCCTTAACAACGGCAGTACATTGGAATTACTTCGAGGCTTACATGTAAACTTTTTCGTTATAGATGAGGCACACTGTATTTCACAATGGGGACATGAATTTCGAGATGATTACAGAGCTTTGGGAAATTTAAAACATAATTTTCCAAATACCGCGATAGCTGCTTTTACAGCAACATCAACGGACAATGTCACAGACGATATACTTAGAGAACTCCGCCTTGAAAATCCTCTGCTTCTCAAGGGAAAAGTATTTCGTAAAAATATCTTTATCTCAGCCCAAAGACGCATCAGCAACGGACATGCACAACTCAAAAACTTTTTAGCGAGGCATCAAGATGAAAGCGGCATTATTTATGTCAGTTCACGCAAAAAAGCAGAAGAACTGAGCACTTTTTTAAATGTAAACGGATACAAATCGCTTCCTTATCATGCCGGACTGCCTCAACATGTAAGAGAGCAGAACTTCAAAATCTTTGTCAATGACAAAATCAACATTATGGTTGCCACAATAGCCTTTGGAATGGGCATAGACAAAAGCGACATCCGTTTTGTAGTGCATATGTCTTTACCAAAATCGCAGGAAAACTACTATCAGGAGATAGGACGTGCCGGACGTGACGGAGAGGACAGTGAAGTACTGCTTCTTTTTAATGCAGGGGATATGGCACAGCACAAAAGATTTTTAGCAGATATAACAAATGAAGAGTACAAAACCCACCTCGATAAAAAAATAGACAAAATCTATAAATATGCGACAAGCGAAATCTGTTTTCACAAACAGCTCGCTGAATATTTTAATGACACACTTGATGCATGTAAAGATAGATGCGACAACTGTTTGAGTTCTGATGATAAACGTCAGGATATTACAAAAGAAGCGCAAATGATTTTAAGCGCCATTTATAAAACAAATCAGGGTTTTGGAAAAAACTACATCATAGATATTTTACGCGGTTCCACAGAGCAAAAAATACTCTCAAACGGTGCCGATAAGCTCTCTGTTTACGGAATCGGAATAGAACTGAGCAAGAAAGAGTGGTTTGTAATTGTTGAGCGTCTTTTGGAATTAAAAATTTTAATGCTTGGAGATTTCAGTGTGCTCAAGCTTACAAATGAAGCTATAGAGGTTTTAAAATCACAAAAACTTGTAGATATTAAATCATCAAGACTGCAGATAAACATCAAAGAGAAAAAAATCAAGCAGGTAAAAGAGTTTGATTATGATGAAGATCTGTTTGAAAAACTCCGCATAAAAAGAGCAGAATTAGCCGCCGAACTCGGTGTGCCTGCTTACATCATTTTTGGCGATAAAACACTCAAACATCTTGCAAATGATATGCCGACAAATAAAGAAGAGATGCTCGAAGTCAATGGAGTAGGAGAAAAGAAATTTGCACAATTTGGAGAAAAATTTTTAGATGTTATTAATGACTAAGGCTAGAGAGTTCCTTGTCAGTTAATGGTTTCACATCCGGATTACAGGCAATTTTATGTTCCATATTCACTAATTCAAAATCATCTAATTCTGTTAAAGAAGCCACCGTCGCGTCCCTGTAATCATCCCCTGAATTTATATAAATTTTAAAACCGTTTACATGTAAAGCCAGACGAGTTTTAAGTGCTATGGAATATGTTGTCATAATCGCATCATTTTTCATACATTTTTTTATATCGCTGAAATACTCTTGTGTCCAAAGAACAGGATTGGAAGATGGTGAAAATGCATCCTGATATACTATGTCAAACTTGTTTTCAAATTTTTTTACATATTCACGGGCATCTCCTACAAAGAGCTCTATATAAAAATTTTCATCTTTATAAATTCCTTTGGTACTCAAAGCCTCAATAATCTTTTTTAAACTCTCAAATTCAGCAGGATATTCAAAATGAATCAATGATTTTATCAAAGAAGCATCAAGTTCCGGTGAATAAATATTTACTTTCATTTGCGGTGCATATTTTTTGTAATATAAAATTGTTGCTAAGGTATTAAACCCCAACCCATAACAAATATCTAAAATATTTACTTCATTTTTACTCTTTACATGTAAAGAAGCAGGCAAAACATGTTTTGTCAGTGATTCATGCAGGGCCCCGTCTCTGGTTGAATGGTAATGTTCATCATACTCTTTCGAGTAAGCCGTGTAACTTCCGTCATCGCTCA
>CAZDEM010000193.1:0-3622 GCA_964504315.1 uncultured Sulfurimonas sp. | reverse complement strand
AATATATTGAGACGTTGTTTGAAACCATACTTTCGCATCTTCTTTTGTAGAGAGCTTTTTCAGGAGAAACATTTTTCTTAAATTGTTTGTTTTTTCTACAGTTTCTTTATGAACTATTTGGGCAAACAACGCTTTTGTGCTTTTTGAGGCACAAACAGAAAAAATAGCCTTTAATTTTTCTTCTTGTTTTTGTAATAATTGAATATATTGCAGATACTTTGTATTTTTGTGCTTGGCTAATATTTGATTGTAGGTATAGGCTCTTTCCTGTCCTAAATGTTCTTTTAATCTTTGCAGTTCTATTAAGGCTTTTCCGCTATAAGATTTTGATTTTAAATTATGCATTAGCAGGCTTATAGCATTTAAGAGGTCATTATTTACACTATTATAATATTTGATTTCATCAGAAAAATTAATTTTTGTATTAAGAACTTTTGTTCTTATTTCATTGATTTGAGTAATTTTTTTTATAAATTTTGGATGATCTTTAGAAAAATTTATTAAATCTTTGTAGGAATTATCCGTCTTTATATATTGTTTTTTAAATTATGTTTAATAGACGCGTCATTGGAGACTATGTAACCTGCACTGAGTCCTCTTTCAAGCTGTATATTATGGATTAGGTTACTAAGAATATGGGTGTATTTTGCAGATGAAGCATACGAAGCACTCTCTTTGTCCTTAATATAATTAGATTTTACTAAAGAGTATGAAAAATATATCAATGCAATTGCAGGAAGAGAAAAAATTAGAATAATTTTTGTTTGTAAAGATTTTAAGTTCATGTCTTTATAATATAAAGATATAAATTAAATTGTCTTTTTAATGTGAAATTAATTTTACCAAATGAAAATCATGTTTCGTTATGAAACATAATTTAATAATTTATAGCGACTTTGTAGGTCGGATCATCCTCTTCATACGTACAATGCGGTCCGGCTTTTTTCATAATTTTTTTGCAGTCTTCACTTAAATGACGCAGTAAAAGGTTTTTTCCTGCATCTTCGTATTTTTTTACAAGTGAGTCAATAGCCTCAACACCTGAAAAATCTAGAACTCTTGCATTTTTAAAATCTATAACAACTTTTGGCGGATCATTTGGAATGTCAAAGTTGTCTGAGAATGTTGTAGCACTTGCAAAAAAGAGCGGACCTTCCAGCTCATACACTTTTGTTCCGTCTTCCTCTGTATAGGTTTTAGTCCAGATACGCGCATGTTTCCATGCAAAAACAAGTGCGGAGATAATAACACCTGCTATAACAGCGACAGCTAAATCTTCAACAACCGTTATAATGGTAACAACAACCATCACAAAAACATCAGCACGCGGCATATGCTTGAGATGAGAAAAACTTGACCATTCAAAGGTTCCTATACTCACCATAAACATAATACCCACAAGTACACCGACAGGAATTGCATTTAAAACATCTGTCATTGATACGACTAAAATTAAAAGACCGAGAGCTGCTGTAAAAGATGAAAGCCGTCCAAGACCGCCTGATGTGTAGTTGATGATACTTTGTCCAATCATAGCACATCCTGCCATTCCTCCAAAAAATCCGGAAGTTATATTACCACATCCAAGAGCTATACACTCTTGATTGCCGCTTCCTCTTGTGCCGCTCATCTCATCTAAAACCGCCAGTGTCAAAAGGGATTCTATAAGCCCTACAAGCGCCATAATAACAGCATAAGGAAGTACCATAATTATTGCATCCATACTAAAAAGCGTGTCAGGAATAATGAGATGGGGGAGCTGACCTTTAAATTGGGTTAAATCTGCCAATGCACCGACTGTGAGAGTATTTATATGTGCGAAGTAAACAATAAGGGTTAAAACCACAATAGCAACAAGCCCCGAGGGAATAGCTTTTGTATATTTTGGTAAAAAGTACATAATGAGCATGGTAATTGCAACAATGATATACATATTCAACCCTTGACCGTCAAAGAATTTAAACTGAGCCATAGCAATAACAATTGCCAAACCGTTTACAAAGCCGTACAGGGCAGGCTGGGGTACAAGACGGATAAATTTTCCAAATTTTAACACACCCACAGCTACTTGAATTAAGCCTGCTATGATAGTTGCGAGTAAAACATAATTGAGCATATGAATATATAATTCATCACCGCTGAGACCCTGGGCAGTAAGTTTTATATTTGCTTCAAGAACAAGTCCAATAATGACAACAGCAACACTTCCCGTTGCACCACTAATCATTCCCGGTTTTCCACCGATAATGGCTGTAATAACGCCTAATATAAAAGCAGTATAAAGCCCTACAATGGGGCTGACACCTGCTATGAAACTAAAAGCTATTGCTTCAGGAACCAGTGCAACGGCAACAACAAGACCTGATAAAATGTCGTTTTTGATATTTGGAGAGGTATATTTTCTTATGTCAAACAATTGAGTATGCCTATTTTTTAAATTTCGGAATTATATCTAAAGTGTAATGAAGAAATACTTGTTTACTCAGTGTCTTGAAACATTTTTCTTACTTTAAAGATTTCTTCGAGATTTTCAAAAAATAAAGCGACTATCTTCGGATCGAAATGTTTACCGCTTTGCTCTTTAAAAAGTGAAAATATATCTTCATCTTCCCAAGCTTTTTTATAGACTCTGTCACTGCCGAGTGCATCAAATATATCAGCAACGGCAGTGATACGGGCATAAATATGGATATTTTCACCACTGAGTCCGTGAGGATAACTGCTACCGTCATATTTTTCATGGTGTTCTCCTGCAAGAATGGCTGTAGCTTGGAGAAATTTTTTCTTTAAAAATAATATATTTTTCATTGACGGCAATTTTTTTGTAGCTCATTTCGAAAATTACATACTCAATTTGTGCAAGTATTCCTGCCCCTAAATAGTTGTAGAATAGGTTTCTAAAAAGAGGAGAGACAACAAAGACAGAGCATAAATAACTGCTCTTACTTTTGTTGTAAGTATCTCTGTGACATTAATAGTCATAAAGAAAGTCCTAAAATAATTTTAAGATAAAAAATTATTTTATCTTAAAACTTGGTAATCCTTATGCTTTTAGTGAATGTAACTGCTCTAAAACTTTTTCGCGTTTGGTTTGTGCATCTGCTAGCAATGCTCTGTTTTTTTCTAAAACATCTTCGGGTGCATTGGCTACAAAGCGTTCGTTATTTAGCATGCCACCCAGTTTTCCTATCTCTTTTTGCAGTTTTTCATCTTGTTTTGTCAGTTTGTTGATAATAGGCGTCAAATCAATAGAGTCCGTCGGAATGAATGTTTCACATTTGTCTGCAATGTCACTTACTGCATTCGGAATTTTTTCCTCAGTAAAGAGAATCTCTTCAACTTTTGCAAGTCTGGCGATGAATGGCAGCATCATTGCTTTATCTTTGTCACTGAGACCGTCTATCTTGACATAGGCTTTGGCGATTTTTTGGTTTGCCATATCGACAAGCACTTTTGCACGGCGAATAGAAATGATAGCATCCATAATAATTTCAAACTTCGCTTCTTCTTTGCGTTGTTTTGTTTTATGAGGGAACTTTTTAATCATAATAGAATCTGAATTTTCTAAAGAAGTTCCGCTGAGTTCGTGATAAAGATGCTCTGTAATAAACGGCATAAAAGG
>CAZDEM010000192.1:0-3723 GCA_964504315.1 uncultured Sulfurimonas sp. | reverse complement strand
ACAAAACAGATTGAGTATAAAGAAATATGAAACCGAGTTAAGAAAAGAACTTCTTATACAAAAAACCTTAAAACTTTTACCGGTAAAAACATCCAAAAATGAAGAAAATATTTTAAATACAATTTTTAATATTGCCGATAAAATAAATTACAAAGTACTTAGTTTTGATGACATCAAAGTTTCTTTAAAAGATAAAGAATTGAAAAAGTTTTGGGAAAGCCAAAAAAACAACTTTATGACTGACGTTATATATGAGGTAAACTTTATTAAAGTAACGCCTGTTTCTAAAAAGTTCAGCGATACTAAAATTGCAGAGTATTATAAAGAAAACAGAACACACTTCAAAGGCAGTGATGGTAAAATTTTAACTCTTGCAGCAGCAAAAGAAAAAGTTCTCAACGAGCTCAGTGCAAAAGCGGCGAAAGACAAAGCATTGCGAACATATATAGCATTTAAGAAAAACAAACTTCCAGATGACACCGCACTCCAGAATACAGAAATCTCAAAATCAAACAATCCTTTTAATGTACAAACACTGGACACGGTTTCTAAACTTGCACTGACAAAGCCATATACAAAACCAATCAATATTGACGGCATCTACTATATTTTAGAATTAACAAAAATAGTTCCTTCAAAACCAAAATCATTCGAAGAAGCAAAAGCAGAAGTTTTACCGCTTTACATAGCACAAATAAAAAAAGAAAAGCTCATGAAACTTGCAAATAACTCTGTAAATACTTTCATAGGAAAAACATCTGATTTTCTTACTATGACATCCGTAGACAAACTGACACCTTTAAGCAAACAAGAAGCTGCTGATTTTTTACAAAAACTGTTTGTTAGTGATAAAAAAAGATCATTTATCGGATTAAATAACGGAAAGATTGTTTTATACAACATTTTGGAACAAAAACTGCTTACAAATAAGAACAATAATGTTAGCGATACTATCGCAAAATTAAAAAGTACAATGTTTAGTGAAGGACTTATAAAAACACTTCAAAACAAGTACCAAACTGAGATTTATATTCAAGGACTCTAAATTGAGTAGAACTGTTTTAGCCATAGATATCGGCTCAACAAAAATTTGTGCAATAATCGCAGAAATAGATAACAATAACGCAATCTCAATTACCGGTGCAGGAACGACTAAAGCACAAGGTTTAAAAAAGGGAAGCATCACAAACATAGAACTTGCTTCTAGAAGTATCAAGACAGCAGTTGAAGATGCAAAAAGAGTCTCAGGCAGTACTATACATACTGCAATCGTATCTATTTCAGGTGCATATACTAAAAGTTTGAACTCTAACGGCATAGTCAATATTCAATCTAAAGAGATATCTCTTGAAGAGATAAAACGTGTTATGCATACTTCATTATATAATGCGAATATACCAAATGAGTATGAAGTCCTGCATGCTCTGCCTTTTAACTTTAAAGTGGATGATCAGGATTATATAGAAGACCCTCTGGGTATGAACGCTTCAAGACTTGAAGTTGAAACACATATTATCACCACACAAAAATCAAACCTGAACAATCTCAAAAAAGCGGTTAGAGGTGCAGGCGTAGAAGTAGAAAATGTAGTGCTTAACAGTTATGCTTCAGCGATTGCAACACTTAATGAAGATGAAAGAGAATTAGGAGCCGCTGTTATTGATATGGGTGGAAATACAAGTAACATAGCAATCCATTCAGGTAATTCAATCCGCTACAATGAATTTTTGGGTGTGGGTTCAAACCACGTAACAAGTGACCTTTCTATGGCACTGCATACACCCCTTAATGTTGCAGATAAAGTAAAACTAACATATGGTTCACTGCTCACACCAAGCAATGATTTAATTGAACTGCCGATAATCGGTGATGAAAATTCAACACATGAAGTCTCTCTTGAAGTGGTGCATAATGTCATTTTTGCAAGAGTGGAAGAGACACTTATGATACTTGCACAGTTCATAGAAAATAGCGGACTTAAAGAGCAAATCGGTGCAGGTATAGTGCTTACAGGCGGTTTTTCAAAAATGGACGGCATTCGTGATTTGGCGATTGCAACTTTTGGTTCTGTTCCTGTTCGTTTGGCAAAGCCAATTGAAATGAACGGACTTTTTGACTCTTTACGTGGACCGGAATATTCAAGTGCTGTCGGGCTTGTAATGTACTCGGCTTATCCGTATACTCGGTATGAAATAGATGTGAACAAAAGAGTAAGACATACAAATGAAGAACCAACGGCCACAAACAGTATAGATTTTACGAGTGAACCTGTTATACCCATTGCCCCCTCAGAAGAACAAACAGTTAGTGATAAGGATAAAATGGTAAACTTAGAAACGGTGAAAGAAAAAAAGAGTGACGAAGCTGGAAGTTTAAGTAAATTTTGGAACTGGGCTACCCAGTTATTTTAAAGGAGTGAGAGAATGGAACCATTTGTAATAGAAGAAGCACAAAGCCCTAGTGGAGCAAGAATTATAGCTGTCGGCGTTGGAGGCGGTGGTGGAAATATGATAGGACATATGATTAATGAAGGTGTGTCTGGTATTGAAATGATGCTTATCAATACAGATGCTCAGGTCCTCAATGAAACAAATGCCGCTTCAAAGATTCAAATTGGTGCCAAACTCACAAAAGGACTTGGTGCAGGTATGAAGCCAAACATTGGCAAAGATTCTGCATTGGAAAATTATGATGAAATCAGATCAGCACTTGAGGGTGCAGACATTGTTTTCATCTCTGCAGGTCTTGGAGGCGGTACAGGAACAGGTGCAGCTCCTGTTGTTGCACAAATTGCCAAAGAGATCGGTGCACTTACAATTTCAATTGTTACAAAACCTTTTATGTTTGAGGGTCGTAAACGTCTTAAACTCGCTGAAACAGGTTTAGAAGAACTTAAAAAAGAGAGTGACTCAATAGTAGTTATTCCAAATGACAAGCTTTTATCCATTATTGACAGAAGACTGGGACTCAAAGAAAGTTTTAAAATAGTTGACAGTGTGTTAGCACAAGCTGTTAGCGGAACATCCGGTGTGATTCTCTCAAGCGGAGACAATGATATCAACCTAGACTTTGCCGACTTACAAACTGTTATGAGCCATAAAGGTATGGCACTGATGGGTGTTGGTGAGCATGAAGGTGAAAATGCCGCTTATGAGGCAATTAAAGCGGCAATTGAATCTCCATTACTTGACAACATGTCTATTAACGGGGCAATGGGTGTTTTAGTACACTTTAGCATGCATCCTGACTTTCCTATGATGGAACTTGCTGAAGCTATGGAAGTAGTTCATGAAAGTGCTCATGATGATGCGGAAGTTATCTGGGGAACATCAACAGATGAAACAATTCCTGAAAACTACATCAAAATAACTATCGTTGCAACAGGTTTTGAAAAAGAACTTTCAAACAATGAAGACTTTGTAAGTGAAACACCCGCACCCGTACGTGCAAAAGTAAGACCAAGACTTGTTGTCGGCGGCGAGCTTGACGGTGATTATTTAGATATTCCTGCATATATGAGACAACAGCAAGACTAAATCAGTTGCACTCCTTTGAAAAAATAATGAAGGCCAAATCACTCCTTGGTCTTCGTGAAAAAGCTTCCCTTAAAGAAATAAAAAATAAATATAAAAACCTTATGAAAAAATGGCATCCTGATAAACATAAAGATAATTATGAACAAGCAACACAAATGAGTATGCAAATCAATGAAGCCTACAAAAT
>CAZDEM010000191.1:0-3766 GCA_964504315.1 uncultured Sulfurimonas sp. | reverse complement strand
GAGTTGCACAGTATTCTCGTCTTTTAGCAAAATACCATTTATCATTAAATGAAAAAGATGTAGATGTTATTTATGCAGCAAGCCCTATGCATGATATTGGAAAGTTAGCAATTCCTTATGATATATTGCATAAAGTGGGAAAACTAACGGAAGAAGAATTCCAAATAGTTAAAACACATACCGCCAGAGGGCATGAATTTTTAAAAAAAGGGAAAAGACAAATTATAAAAGCTGCAGATATCATCGCTTACGAGCATCATGAAAAATGGAATGGTACAGGGTATCCACGAGGGCTTAAAGGCGAAGAAATTCATATTTTTGGTCGTATTGTAGCTTTGGCTGATGTATTTGATGCATTGGTGCATAAAAGGATTTACAAGGATGCCTGGAGTATTGGAGATGCGGTTAAATATATCGTAAAACATAGTGGTACACAGTTTGATCAGAGTTGGTTACAATATTTCAAGATCATCTTGATGAATTTATAGATATTACGAATTTTGGTTAAAATTTTTCATACTCCTTATGTATAAAATCATTTTTAAATTTGTTATTTTTCTTCTTCTTTTTTGTTTTACTTCTTTATATGGTTTTTCAACACAATCAAATAAAAATAGATTTACCATACAAGAAAAAGAGTGGATAAAAAAGCATCCAAAAATTTTATTTGGTGCTGATTTTAGTTGGGCTCCATATGATTTTATAAATGAAAAAGGTCAGTATGATGGAATCGCTGCAGATTTTTTACATCTTGTAGAACAAAACAGTGGATTAAAAATAGAAGTAAAGCCGGATGTTTGGGCAAAAACCATTGAGAAAATGAAAGATAAAAATCTTGATGGACTTACCTGTGTAGTAAAAACACCCCAGAGAGAAAAGTATATAGATTTCACAACATCTTATATAACTATGCCTCTTGCTATCGTTACTAAAAGTGTACGAAATGACATTGAGACAATTGAAGATTTAAAAGAAAAAACTGTAGCCATAAATAAAGGTTCTTATTTAAATGAGTGGCTGAAGGCAAATTATCCAGATATTAAACTATATCTAACACACTCCAATGATGCTTCGCTGGAAGCAGTTTCAACTTCTAAAGCAGATGCATATATAGGCAATATTGCCGTTGCCTCATATATAATGACGCATAGATTTTTATCCAATTTAAAAATAGTCGGTAATATAAATGGGCTTGATACAAAAGTAAGATTTGGTGTTCAAAAAGGCAATAAAATTTTACTCTCTATTTTGCAAAAATCATTTGATGCTATTAGTATGGCACAACGTAACAAAATTATAAAAAAGTGGTATAAAAAAGTACAAACACCATTACAAAATGGTGCCATAATTTTATCACAAAAAGAAAAAAAATGGATTCAAAAGCATCCAATTGTTCATTTTGTGGCAGATCCTAGATGGATGCCTTTTGAAGCAGTAAATAAAACTGGTACTTACATTGGTATTGCAAGTGATTATATGAAACTTGTTTCACAAAAAACAGGAATTATATTTAAAAGAACTCCTGTAAAAAGTTGGAGTGATGCCATAAATAAAGTAAAACAAAAAAAATCTGATATGTTTTCCTGTGTGAGAAAAACATCCGAACGCAAGCTATATGTGAACTTTACAAAACCCTATCTAAATTTTTCAATAGTGATGGTAACAACACAAGATAGAGAATTTTTAGACGGTATACAAACCTTGTTTTCAAAGCGAGTTGTTGCTATAAAAGGCTATGCTACAACAGAACTTTTAGCGACAAAATATCCCCAAATTAAACTTTTATATGTTGAAAATATTGAACAGGCACTGCAAGCTGTTTCTGAAAAAAAGGTTTATGCCTTTGTTTCTATATTACCGGTTGCCAGTTACTATATTAACAAGTATGGGTATGCAAATCTTAAAATTTCTGGCAAAATAAAAGAGTCCTTCCCTTTAAGTATGGCTATCAGAAATGATTGGGGCAGTATACCTATAAAAATAATTAATAAAGCATTACAAAGTATCAGCGAGCAAGAAAAACGAACTATATATAATAAATGGGTAAGTGTGACCTTTGAAAAGAGAGTAGATTACTCTATAGTCTGGAAAATTCTTTTTGCTTTTGTTATACTCTTTGGTATTACAATATTTTGGAATAGAAAGCTCTCTTTAGAGGTGAAAAAACGTAAAAAAGTAGAAGAAATATTATTAAAAAAGCAAAAGAAACTTGAGCTACTTTCAGAAGAACTTCAAACGTCAAAAGAGAAAGCCGAATTGGCAAATAAAGCAAAATCAACTTTTTTAGCTAATATGAGTCATGAGATACGGACTCCTATGAATGCTATTCTCGGTTTTACTGAATTACTTGATGAACAGGTTCAGGAAAAAAGATTAAAATCTTATATTAAGACTATAAGAAGTGCTGGAGGTACACTCCTTTCACTCATTAACGATATTCTTGATCTTTCAAAAATAGAAGCTGGAAAGCTTGAAATTATTAAAAATCCAACCAATATAGGAAGCCTTGTTCAAGAAATAGCTAATGTATTTACTATGAAAGTACAAGAGAAAGGGCTTGATTTTGTAGTAGATATAGATAAAAAAATTCCACCAAGCATTTTAATAGATGATGTAAGGATACGACAGATTCTTATAAACTTGGTAGGAAATGCCATTAAATTTACTGAACATGGTTTTATAAAAATAAGTGCAAAAGCTCTAAAAGTTGATGGACATCTTTCCAAAATGGATATTGAAATAAATGTAGAAGATAGTGGTATTGGAATACCAAAAAAGGAGTTGAACAAGATATTTGATGATTTTGAACAGACAGAGGGCCAAGATAATCGTAAATATGGTGGAACGGGCTTGGGACTTGCTATATCTAAAAAGTTGGCTGTTATGATGGGAGGAGAGTTGATTGTAACTAGCCAAGTAGGTAGGGGAAGTAACTTTATAGTTAAAATTTATAATATTGATGTCTCCAATATGCAAGTTGAAGATGCTAATCTTGTTAAAGAAGAAAAACAGAATAAAATAATATTTGAAAAATCAGTAGTTTTAATTGTAGATGATATCAAGGATAATAGAGACCTTATAATAAATAATTTTGAAGATACAAATATAAATATAATTGCAGCAAATGATGGAATAGAAGCAATAAAACAATTTAAAAAATATAAGCCTAATCTTATTTTAATGGATATAAGAATGCCAAATATGGATGGATATGAAGCAGCAAAAGAGATAAAAGTGATAGCAAATGTTCCAATTATAGCTCTTACTGCGTCGATTATGAGTAGTGAGCAGGAAAGAATAAAAAACAATAATTTTGATGGATATTTAAGAAAACCTATATTGAAAAAAGATTTGTATAAGGAATTAAGCAGATTTTTACCATACGAAATAGAAGAGATAAAAGAAAATAAGATAGAAGGTACGTTAAGCCACAAAGCAAAGGAAAATATCCAAATAATTCATCATATTATGCAGGAACAAATTATTCCTCTCCAGAAAAAAGCAATAAATTCAAATAGTATTGCTGATGTGAAAGAATTTATACAAGCATTGAAAAAAATTGCAAATGAGTATGAAATAAAATTTTTGAAAGAGTATATTCAACAAATCAGTGAAGCAGTTGAGAGTTTTGATATTATTAATATAGAAAAATTACTTCAAAATATTCCCAACTTAGGGTGAGTATATGTGTTATAATCTTTTTTAAAAAGGGATAGGGTGAATCAATACAATTTATGCTCATTGTTGTTTGAAACAACAGATAATT
>CAZDEM010000190.1:0-3883 GCA_964504315.1 uncultured Sulfurimonas sp. | reverse complement strand
AGTAAAAAAGATTTGGAATTGCCCCTAAAAGAATAAGTGCAACAAAAATAAGCGACAATGTATCAAAGAGAAACATTTTTTTAACAACTCCAGAGAAAATTTCTAATGGAGGGCTGTTGTAAATGAGAAGAAAGCAGTCCTGAATTATTTGATGAAATTATATCAAATTTTTGCTTATACACGAATAAACACATTTAAACTGCCTTTTTCTCACCGATAATAAGAATCTTCACAGAGATAGCCATGACAGTTGTTTCTATGAACAGTGTCATCCATGAGAACTCATGTGCAAAGATTCTATAACTAAAGAGTACCGTTAACATAAGATTAAATATCATAGCCGCATAACGGGTCTTTTCAAAATGTGCCAGACGATAGATCCAGTAACTCAAAATATTTGCCAATTTTGAGGCACTGTTATATAAAGATACTTCAAAAAGCGGTTTTACATGTACATCAAAAATAGCATCACTGAATTTTGTCTCATGTTCACCTATATTATTCTTTAACAGCTCTTCTTTAGGTCTATACAGCCAAGAAAAAAATCTTCTCATGGGTCCTGCAAACCCAGTTGCGGAGTATTGCGTTTTAGCAGATGTTTTATAGCCACATCCCCATGTATGGTGTACTCTTGTCTTTACATGTAACACTTTATATGCAAACAGCATTGTAAAAGTCGTTACAAGTAACGCACCCAAAAGAATTAGAGGTGAAACTATACCGCCGTTATTGCTAAGTGCATGCATATTGACTATGCCTTTAGGAAAAATCTTTGCATAGACTGAAATATGCCCCATATCTGTTAAAACTTTATCAAACCATGCTATATAAAAAGGTGCAAAAAGCATTAAAGAGATGACAACACAAGCCATCAAAAGCATTCCGGATTTCATTAAAAAATTTACTTCATGAGCGTGTTTTGCATTTGTACTTCTATGCAGACCCAAAAATGTGATGCCATACGCTTTTATAAATGTGGCAATAGCCATTCCTCCTGTCATCGCAAGGGTAAAAATAGCAAAAGGGATGGAGAGTTTGAGACTCATATTTTCTATATGTGTTGAGCCAAGCAGTGATTGAAAAACCATCCATTCACTTAAAAAACCGTTACTAGGAGGTAAAGCGGTAATAGAGAGTGCCGCTAAAAGAAAAGTTATAGAAGTGATAGGCATAGACTTTATAAGCCCTCCGTATTTTTCCATATTTTTTGTGTGTGTCTGATGCAAAACACTTCCTGCACCCATAAAAAGCAGCGATTTAAAACTCATATGATTAAAAACATGAAAAAGAGCGGCTATAAAAGCAAAGGTACTCAGAGATTTCAGCCCAAGCGAATCAAATATCATTCCCATTCCAAAAGCTATAAGAATAATGCCGATATTTTCTATGGATGAATTTGCCAAAAGTGCTTTAATGTCATTTTCATTCATCGCATATAAAATGCCCACTAAAGCAGAAACCGAACCGATAATTAAGATAAAAATACCCCACTCCAGCGGCCAAGGATAGAGCACATCAAATAAAAAGCGTATCATTCCATAAATGGCAACCTTGAGCATTACACCGCTCATTAGTGCCGAAACCGGTGAAGGAGCAGCAGGATGCGCATACGGCAGCCATACATGTAAAGGTACTGCTCCGGCTTTGCTTAAAAACCCAAGAACAAGCATAAAAAAGAGCAAAGAGGGGTAGGCAAACAAAGAGGCTATCTCTTTCATTTGTGCAAAGTTCATATCTAAAGTACCGTTTGTCACGACTAAAAAGAACATCAGTAAAAATATAAATCCGAAATGGGTCATAAAAAAGTAAAATTTTGCCGCTTTTATAGTCTTGTCTGATTCTATTTCCGTCAAAATCAACTGCCAGCTCGTTAAACTCATAAGCTCCCAAAAGAACAGGAATACAAGAGCATTGGAGGCAAGCACAACTCCGAGCATGGAAACAATAAAACCAAAGTAGTGAATCAGATAATGTGTCTTTCTTTTTATATGAGAGAGATAGCCAAAAGAGTAAAAAAGATTAGGAATTGCACCCAAAAGAATGAGTGCAACAAAAATAAGTGATAGTGTGTCAAACTGAAACATTTTTTTAACAACTCCAGAGAATTAATCTAATGGAGGGCTGTTATATGAAGAAAAAGCAGTCCTGAATTATTTGATGGAATTATAACAAATATGGACTTATAAGTTGATAAACCAAAATAATCTGGCTAATTAGCCTTATAGGTCCATATTTTTTATGATTAAATAAATGCAATTGATAATAATAGTAAATAAAACTAATAGTATAATTTCACAAAGGATAAAAATTATCTTTTAGAAAAAGGAGTCAATATGGCTTGTGATACAAAACCAACAGTAAGTGAAAAAAAAGAAGTTGTTTCTAATGAAACTGAAAATACAAATAATAAAAAGGAAAAAAATATGAGTTCAACATTAGTAATGCAAAAAGCACCGGAATTTACAATGGAAGCGTATGACGCTAAAACAAAACACTATACAACAGTAAGCAGCGCAGATTATGAAGGAAAATGGCATGTCGTCTGCTTTTATCCTGCTGATTTTACTTTCGTATGTCCAACAGAAATCGCGGCGATGAATGCAAAATACGATGAGTTTCAAGAGATGGGTGTTGAAATTTTAGCTGTTTCAACAGATACAAAGTTCTCTCATAAAAGATTTGCAGAGACTGAACCACTTTTAAAAGATTTGAAACTTACTATGGGTGCTGATGGCACAAAAGAAGTAAGTCGTGCTTTTGGTGTTTTACTTGAAGATGAGGGAGTTGCTCTTCGTGGAAGATTTCTTATCAACCCAGAAGGCATTGTTGTTGCACAAGAGGTACAAGCACCTTCAGTTGGGAGAAATGTAAATGAATTCTTAAGACAAGTAGAAGCATGGCAATATGCAACAAAAACAGGGGAAGTTTGTCCTGCAGGTTGGAGACCAGGTAAAAAAACATTACCGGTAAATACAGATGTTGAGCAGATGACAGGTCGTGTTGGTGATTATATTACCATTGAAGAGATACTCTCTTAATTTTTAGACAAAGGATAGCCATTATGAAAAGATCAATATTACTAGATACACACCCGATGTACTCATATGAGATAGCAAAAAGTGAAACAGATGTTAAAAACATCGATGATATTGTAGAACATTTTAAAGTAAAAGTTCAGCAAAATCCTGAAGCTGTTTTTATTACAGTTTTTGACCATTATAAACATACAAAAGAGGCAAATGGAGAGATTTTAGAGCGTATTGTTGATGCTAAAAACTTTCTTTTTTGCTTTGGACATACTATTAAAAATATAGAAATTCTTGCGTTTCGCCCGAAATCTATTGCAATGTGTGAAACCAAAGATAGTTTTGTACTGGAATTTTTAGAGACTCCAAGACCTGAAGTAAATGCATGGATGCAGTCTTGGATAAAAGAATTGAAAAAATAAAACTACACCTTCCATTGTTATAAGAATGTTCTGTGGATTGTAATGCTCTTTGGCGGTGTATATGTCAGTATATCGAGTGATATTGCAAAAAAAGAGTCTACTTTTTCATAGTATCGTTTTCTATGCTTTTTATCGCATTTATGGTACTTATCTTTGAAGAGATGGAGTGCAAGAAAATATTTGCTACGGATTATGAAAAGTATTCGCAAAAAGTACTAATGGTCTGCGTAAGAAAAGAGTGTTTAATCGATCTCTTTTTGAAGTGATGTAAACGCTTTCTTCACATCTTCTTTTGTTGTCTTATGCGTGATGTCTCTGTAGTAACTAAAGATATTTTTATACCCCTTATAGAGATCAAGTCGAATATAGCCGGAGGGAAAATCTGCCAATATTTTTTTATCTGCGTTTTGGTTGGAGTTACAGACTATGCCGCTT
>CAZDEM010000189.1:0-3893 GCA_964504315.1 uncultured Sulfurimonas sp. | reverse complement strand
GTAATCATCCCGTTTTCATGCTCTATGCTCTCTTGGCTTGAAATATTTGGCAATGGTTTATAGTTTCGTTTTATCAAAATAGAATAAGGCATACGAGGTGGGTTTTGCAGCATTTTTTGCAGCGTTGTTGTTGAAAAAGCTTCATCAGGATACCCGAACCGCTCTCCAAGTGTAATGCTTATATCTGCTTCATCCAAAAAGCTTGTTGCCTCTGATAAAATGCGGGATGTATCATCATCACAAATAACAAAAGTATAATCTTTTGTCAAAAAATTCTCTAAATCTACAAAGGTTTTGCCATGCAGGGTCGTAATGCCTGTTTTTACAAGGCTAACGCCCTCATGTGCTAACATGTAACTCAGACTTGAGGTATTATCTATAATTTTAAAATCGATATTTTGCTTTTTAAGAGCATTAATAATTAAAATTGCCCCTGAGAAAAAGGTCGGTGAACCGCTCACCACATAGAGAATATCTTTATCAAGATTTTCTAAAATTGCCTCTTTTACAACTTTGAAACTCCCCTTCGTCACATTTGGCAAAGAGGTTTCATAGTTTTGATCGCAAAAAATCATATCAAATTTTGAAAAATCAACATCTATATTCTTAAAATTATATTCGCCCATTCCTGAGCCTGCTATTGTTACCATTTTAACACTTCCTTTATCTCATTTGGCAGAGTAATTGTCTCTATTTCCTTTACATGTAACCCTATCTCTAAAAACCACTCTTTAAATCTCTGGGCAGATTTATACCCTAAAAGTTTTATAAACGGCTCTTTATACTCATTTGGCAGCGTTTGTAAAACTCCTTTTAAGGTTAAGAATTCTTCATCGCCAAGCTCAAAATTCAGCTCTCTTTTGAGCCAAATTCTCACCTCATCAAAATCAATACTGCCATATTTGTTATGTGTGTTTTTAAAGCCCTGTGCAACTTTACACATTTTTGCAACACTTGTTATAAATATCAGCTTTTTTATATTGTGTTTTTTAAGTCGAACAGATGCATCATACACAAAATTACCAATCTCTATGATAGAACTTTCATTATAATATTTTTTTGCATAATCATGTGCAGAATTACCAAGCATAAAAATAATCTGCTCTTGTGACTCTGCCGCTGCAACATCTATTTCAGCTTCAACGGAATCAATATATGCAGAAGCAGAAACCGGTTTGACGATGCCGCGGGTTCCCAAAATAGAAATGCCGCCTATCACACCCACTTTTGCATTTGCAGTATCTTTTGCTATGCGTTCACCCTCTTTCACACTAAAAACAGCATGTAAAAGCTCTTGTGACTCTTTTACAATATTTTTAGCATTTTCAAGCATCATTGCAAGGGGTATCGGATTTATAGCAGGATGTGGCGGTGTAATTTTGAGCCCTTTTTTTGTCACAATACCTATGCCCTCGCCTGCATAAATATAAATTTTCGCATTGTTAATCTCTAATAGTGAAGGCTCTTGCTCTTTTAAATTTTGGGGGCTATGTTCTAAAAGTTTACATGTAATCTCACAGCCCTTTGTAACATCAATATCATCATTATCACCTTTTATGGTGCTAAAACAGCAAGATTTTTCTCTTTTTACCTCTATAAGTGCTTCTTGTCCCTGTGGTAAAACTACCTCCAGTTTTTGCAAAAAAACCGCATCAAAATATTCATACAGAGATGCTAAAAGTACAGCTGTTGCATGTGTTCCTGTTGTATATCCGGATTTTAGCTTCTCACTCATGTTGATTTAGTTATACACCTTCATAGGTATAAAAACTTCTTCATCCAGTTCGTCTAAAAGAATTTTATCTTCACTTAAAAGTGTAAACAGCTCTCTCCACTGCTCATCTGAAAATTTATGCGTATGTCTCAGCCATAGAGCATTGTTTTTTGGATTGCCGTTTGATTGTGTATTTTCTGTCACTTGACATACTTGACGAAAACGACATGCACCATAGCAACCTGTACGGCTTATTTTTATACGGTTTTGCCCTTTATTGAGCCCCATATCTTTTAAAATTTCGCGTAGATGCGTTGCTCTGTCATCTTTGCCGGCTTTACCGCATCGCTCATCATCACACAAAAGAAGCAGAGTTTTATAGTGCATTATCGGGCGGTTTGCATCATAATCTTTTGGTTTACATGTATAACCCTCAACCACTTCACTGCCCATTTCATTTAAACGAACCTCGCCTTTTTTTACAGGATTACTGCCGTATGTTGAGCTTGAGTGTGAGTTTGTCAGACTACTTGCCATTGTATTTTCCCTGTCCCGTATCGAAGTCTTTTATGAGCTTATAAGCTGCATGTAAAGAGGCAACGACCATTGTTGATGCACCATATCTGCCTTGAAGAATGATTCCCTCTGCGTTAAAATGCTCCATAAACTTTTTGCCGTACTCTTTGGACTCGACCACATTGACAAATCCCACCGGAAAGAGCAGTAAAATGACATTGTCCAAATTAATGTTCTCTTTTATGAGGGTATTGATAGCCGCATAGATAAATGTCGGAGCATTGCCGCAAGCTAGCACCATCGGCTCATCTTTAAATTTTTGTATCGCCAATTCTACGGCTGCGTAAGAGCGGGTTGTACCGTTTTTCTCCGCCATTGCAAACACTTCTGGCTCATTTACATAGCAGATGACTTCGTTTTCATATTTGTTCAAATAAAACTGACTCAGTCCTGAGCGGATCATGTTCGTATCGACGATGAGCTTTGCTTTGTTTTGGAGCAGGTCTTTGAGTTTTAGCATCGCATTTTGACTAAAGTAGATGTTGTCTATCACTTCATTAAAACAGGTTGTCGTATGAATGAGTCTATCAACCAGAGCTTTTTCATTTTCATCAAATTCATGATATCTCGGATAAGCGACGATCTCGGACTCTATCATCTCAAAAGATTTTTCACTGATGTCCGCACCGATATTTATAGGCGGTTCTTCTAATTTAAAATTCATATTTTCTCTTATGTTTCTATAATATTTTGATTGAAGGATTATAACACAGTATAATTGCGTATGAACTTTACAAAAGATGATGCAGACAAACTCTTAAAAATTATAAAAGCTAGGCGTGATGTACGAGGGAATAGATTTACCTCAGAACCCATAGAAGACGAAAAACTGCAAATGATACTCGAAGCAGGCATCTGCGCACCTTCGGTAGGCTATTCACAGCCTTGGAGATTTGTGATTATCAAAGATAAAACAATCAAAAATGAACTTATACAAAACTTTGAAAATGAAAACACCAAAGCAAAAGAGATTTTCAAAGACAGAGAACTCTACAAAAACCTCAAACTCGAAGGTATCACGGAAGCTCCCATAAATATCGCCGTACTCTACGAGCCAAAAGAAGAAGATGTTTTAGGCATGACAAGTATGAAGAAAATGGGTGAATACAGTGTTGTTTGTGCTGTGCAAAATATGTGGTTAATGGCTCGCGCATTAAATATCGGCATCGGCTGGGTCAGTATACTAGATGAAACGAAAGTGCTTGATGCCTTACATGTAAAGAAAAATTCACATTTGATTGCTTATCTCTGTGTAGGTTATGTAGATAAATTTTACAAAGAAAGTGAGCTTAAAACACTCGGCTGGGAGAGAGAAAAACTTTTGGATGAGTGTGTCAGGTATGCAGATTGAAAGGAATATCTTCTTTTTTGAGTTGTTTTGTGTAGAATTTGCTTGAATAAAGAATTATACATACAAATATGATGAAAACAAAAGCTTTTCAAATAAGCAAAGCTTCTTTGGAATGATGATAGGATGGTTAAAAAGCTTGATGAAGATGCACAACATATTGGTGTAAGTCGTCAGGCTATCATTAAAACTTGGCTAGCTGATAAAATTATGCAAATTGAGCATCATAAAGTAGCTGTATAACAAAACAGAAAC
>CAZDEM010000188.1:0-3932 GCA_964504315.1 uncultured Sulfurimonas sp. | reverse complement strand
GTTCAAGAAGATATTACTATCCTTTTACTTCATGTACATGTTGTGGCGGCAGTCATAGTTTTTTGAGCGCTTATCCTTATGAAAGAATGAATACTTCTTTTAAATTTATATCGCCTTGTAGTACATGTAATACAGAAATAAATGCTGTTGGTTTTAAAGAAAAACATTATATTAATTCATGTCATGAATGTGCAGTGCCGGTAAGATTGGTAAATAAAACTACTGAACGTTATGCGAATGATGCCGGAAGTTTTAGAACTATGTTTGAAGTTGCTGCTAAAGCATTAAATGATGATAAAAAAATATTAATTAAGACTACATTTGGGTATAGACTTTTTTATAAACTAAAAGAGATAAATAGTAATTCAAAACTAATGATGATTAATGCCACGAAGATAACAGATAATTTATCTCTTATCACAGAAGAATTTAATGCACTCCTTAGTATAGAAAGACCCATACTACATGTAACACTGAAAAATGAAGTTTTAAAAGATATATTTAATGCAAATACGGCCTATGTTAAATATCCTGATGAAGGATTTAGTATATTATTATGTGCTGAGCTCCAAAAATTAGGTTTAGAATATATTGCTTATGAAGAAGCAGATGAAAATATTGATGCTGATATGTTGATGGATTATGATTTAGAGGTAAAGCCTCAAAGTGATTTGAGAATATTTTTAAATAAAGATATTCAGTTTATTGCTGAAGGAGAAAGGGTTGCATTTCCTTCAAAAAACTTTGTATCACAAAGTATACTTAGTGTGGCTCATGATTTTATCGGTATTCCAAAAGAGAATCATATGTTTTTTGATAAAATGGAATATTTTGAATCTGTAAAAGTTGATAAAGCTAAAGTTCTGGAAGGTATAGATGAGTCATATCATTCAAATCAATCTATTTTTATGCAAGACGAGGCTTCTTTTATGTCAGTAATTGCTGAGCATAATGTATTTGATAAGAAGTGTGTAGGTGCATACTTTGATGAAGAACCATCATTTTTATATTATGATGGTAAAAATGTACTTCGTATTGTTCCTCCTAAACATTTTGATGGTTCAAATATTCTTCAAAATATAGCAGAATTACGAGAAGGTTCTGATAGACTTGTATTTAATTTACAAAAAAAGATGCCTGAAGTTTATCAAAAATTAGAAGAACTTCAAAATAAAGATACTGTAAAACTTTTTGAAGCAGTTGCTATTATCTTAGGTATAGAAGATGAATCAATGAGAGGTGTTACAAAAGAGGCAATGAAATTTGTTGGCAAGGGTGGTATTCAAATAGATACACATGTTAAAGATAATCGATTTGATCATACTGCATTTATTTCAAGTATTATATCTTATCAATTAGCTGATGTGAGCACTTCCATAATTGCATATTCTATTTTTGAAAGTCTTGGTGATTATTTTAATGATATTATTCAAGAACTTAAATCAAAAACAAAAGCAACAGAGATAATTCTTTGTGGAAGTCATTTTGCTAATCAGTCGCTTTTTTCAAGAATGCAAAGAAATTTAAAAATGACACCGCCAATCATGAATAAAAATTATCCAATAGGCAAGGAGAATGCTGTTGTCGGCGGTATTTTCCTCTAAAAAAAGATTAAGATTAGAAATTAAAGGGATAGTCCAAGGTGTTGGATTTCGTCCTTTTATCTATCAATTGGCATCTAAATATTTTCTAAATGGATTCGTTTTAAATGATGGTAAAGGCGTTATAGTAGAGATAGAAGGCTCACAAACAAGTATTAATGACTTTTTAAATGATTTAGAAACACTTGCTCCTCCTTTGTCACGAATAGATACTATTGAAAAAGAGTCAGTATCATTTGTCAATGACAATGACTTTTCAATTATCAATTCAAATACAACATCTGTTAAAACTATGGTTTCTCCTGATATGTCACTCTGTAAAGAGTGTAGAAAGGAAATGAATGACCCTAACAACAGAAGATACAAATATCCTTTTATAAACTGTACTAATTGTGGTCCGAGATATACAATTATTAAGAGCCTCCCTTATGATAGAAATAATACATCAATGCAACAATTTGAAATGTGTGATGAATGTAAAAAAGAGTACAATGATCCAACTAGCAGACGATATCATGCGCAGCCTATTAGCTGCCATAACTGTGGTCCAAATTTAAAAATAGTAAATTTAATGGAACAGGATATTGAAAATGATCGAAATTTAATCAAAATCGTATCACAATGTATTAAAGAAGGTAAAACAGTTGCAATAAAGGGCTTAGGTGGTTTTCACCTTATCTGTGATGCTACTTGCGATGAAGCTGTTTTAGAGTTGCGTTTGAACAAACATAGACCTAAAAAGCCACTTGCAGTCATGTTTCCAAATATAAGTTGCTTAAAAAAATTTACAAAGACATCTGTAAAAGAAGAAGAATTAATACTTTCAAAAGAGCGACCAATTGTTGTTGTTAGGAAAAATAAAAGCACATTACTGTCAAAATTTATAGCTCCTGACATAGATAGAATAGGGGTGTTTTTACCATATACACCTTTACACGAATTATTGTTAAGAGAAATTAAAAAACCCATAGTTGCAACAAGTGCCAATCTCAGTGATGAACCGATTATTAAAGATAATGATGAATTGTTTAAAAAATTACCTTTAGTAGTGCAAACTTCATTAACACATAACAGAGATATAATAAATGCCTGTGATGACAGTGTTGTTATGAATGTTTGCAATAAGCCTCTTGTATTAAGGCTCTCAAGAGGCTATGGTCCCAAAAGTTTTTTTCTTAAACATAAAACCGGAAAAAAAATATTAGCACTTGGAGCTAATCAAAAAAGTACAATAACACTGGCATTTGATAATAATATGATTATATCTCCTCATATCGGAGATTTGAATTCTTTAGAAGCATTTGAATATTTTATAAGGACAGTAGATACTTTTAAACGATTTTATAATTTTGAACCAGATATTATAGTTTGTGATAAGCATCCCAAATATGAAACTACAAAATGGGCGAAAAAGTATATTGCAGACAAAACAAAGATAGAATTGATTGAGTTACAGCATCATTATTCGCATGCGCTATCGGTTATGGCTGAATATAATTTAAATGAAAAAGTTTTAGCATTTTGCTTTGATGGAACAGGATATGGAGATGATGGTGTCTTGTGGGGTGGCGAGATTTTACTTGCATCACCAACAGAATATGAGAGAGTTATGCATTTAAAAGAATTTTCACTTCTTGGTGGTGAAAAAGCAGTAAAAGAACCGAGGCGCATAGCTTTGTCTTTATTATTTGAGTATTTTACAATTGATGAGATTTTAGATATGCAAAACAGTCTTGTAACTTCTTTTACAAAAAAAGAGATAAAAACTTTTTATTTAATGAAAAAACGAGCTATTAACTCTCCTAAAAGTACATCTATGGGAAGATTGTTTGATGGTGTTTATGCACTGAGTGGAAATATGCAAAGCCTTGCTTATGAAGGCGAAAGCGGTTTAATTATGGAAGGATATGCTAATCAAATAAAGACAAATGATACATATTCTTACAGCATAAATTATGATGTGATAGAATATAAAATTATGCTCATAGAGATAATGGAAGAAAAAGATATGCGAATTGTCGCAACCAAGTTTATTAATACGGTTGCCAAGATGATACTTGATATTAGTTTGATGTATAAAGAACTACCGGTCGTAATAAGCGGTGGTGTATTTCAGAATAAAGTTTTATTACAAAAAGTCATTAAACATTTTAAAAAAAATAATATAAAATACTACATACAAAGCCAAACTCCGATAAACGATGGCGGCATATCGTTTGGACAAGCGTATTATGCTATGTATAAAAAATAAGGAAAATAATAATGGATAAAAAAGTAGCACTTATTGGTTCAGGCAATGTGTTTTTTAAAGATGAGGGAATAGGTTTATAT
>CAZDEM010000187.1:0-3948 GCA_964504315.1 uncultured Sulfurimonas sp. | reverse complement strand
GCATAAAAATATTGTCGACAAGCTTGTACAACAAGGCTTCAGCAAAGAAGAAATTATAGATTATTTTGATTTTGAAAATATGAAAGAAAAAGAATTTGATTTTTGTCCTCTCTATGCAAAGAACAAAAAATGCCACGATATGGAATCATTAAACTGTTATTTATGCTCTTGTCCAAATTTTCGTTTTAATGATGAAGGTATCAAAAAAGTAAATGAAAAAACACAATACAGCTACTGCAATATTGACTCAAAAGACGGAAAGCAGGGTGTATACGGCGAAAAAATCCATCAAGACTGCTCCGGCTGCTCCGTACCACACCACAGAGCTTATGTCCAAAAGCATTTTGACCTTGACTGGACAAAGATTATGAAAGTCTGCAAAGCCTGATGGGGGTAAAAACAGTTCTCACCCTTCAAGAGGCAAATCAGCTTTTTCCCTCCTGTAATTTTGTGTCAATTACACCCACAGAAAACGGTATCATTGACACAACTTACATCGTAAGAAACAGCTCCTGCGAATATATTTTAAAAAAATACGAACGAGAAACCGGCGAAAAAATTCAAACAGAACAGGCACTTTTAAAACTTTTGTCTGCGCATAATTGCAACACACCCAAATATCTGAAAAAAAATCAAGAGTGGCATTTGTATACAAAGCTTAGCGGTGAGATACCAAAAAATGTGCAGTTATATCACATTCACGCTCTTGCAAGATTTATGGCAAAGCTGCATAACATCAGTAAAAATTTTACAAATGCAGCGCCTTTTCTTGCATCATATGAGATAAACAAACTCCTTGCAAGTGTAAAAAAAAGTCACTATGCTTATTATAAAAAACTCTCTTGCCTACACACTTTAGACCAAAAACATGATGGCTTTATTCATGGAGATATCTTCACAGACAACACCCTTTTTGATAAAGAAAAAATAGCAGTATTTGATTTTATAGACGGCGGTCTGGGTGAGTTTAGTTTTGACACGGCCATAGCCTTGCTCTCGTTTAATCCAAACAATAAACGCTTACATGTAAATGCCTTTTTACGTGCCTATAATCAAACTTCAAAAAAGAAAATATCGTATGATGAACTACAAAAGCAGCTCAAAATTGCAGCCAAATTTTATGCCCTGCTTCGTATAAGCCATGACAAAAAAACCAGGCGTGCCCAAGAGTTAGCAAATTTTTGGTAAAATCCGCTTATGAAACACGGCGCAAACATATATAAATATGCAAAACAACTCGGATGCAACAGTAATGAAATAATAGATTTTTCATCCAATATCAACCTCTACCGGCCGCAAACCGCTTTACATGTAAACAATGCTGCACTCACAAAGTATGCAGACAGCAGTTACAAAGAACTCAAAACAGTCATTGCAAAAAAATATGCACTGAAAAAATCGCAAATTGCCTTGTATAACGGTGCGACTGCCGCCATTTATGCTCTGCTTGACTCTTTAAAACAAAAAAAAGTCACCCTCTACGCTCCATTATACGGTGAATATGAAAAAGCGGCCCTGCAAAGTAAAAAAGATATTTACAAAATAAACCGTATTGAAAATATAGATGACGAAGTGAGTAAAAATTCTATCGTAATTTTTGTAAATCCATCTACCCCGGAGGGAAGTTTTTATGAGCTTGAAGCGTTATTTACGCAGTGGAAAAAGAAAAAATGTACCATTATTTTAGATGAAAGCTTTTTAGAATTTGAAAATCATCCTTCCTTTCGCAATATGATAAAAAAGTATAAAAAGCTCTATATTATCCAGTCATTTTCCAAATTTTACAGTTGTGCAGGGGTGAGAATCGGTGCTGTTTTTTCCAACAAAAAAAATATCAAAAAGCTCAAAGCACCCTTATGGAATATATCTTCGCTTGATGTAGAGTTTTTACAAGAGCGTCTTGGCGATGAAGCCTTTGTAGAAAAAAGCCTAGAACTTCACATAATACAAAAACAAGAACTGCTCAATATTTTAAAAAACTCTGGGCTTTTTGAGAAGATTGTGCATAGTGATGCAAACTTCATCCTTGCGCAATCATCAAAAGCAGAGGAAATTTTTACGCATTTACTAAAGTGCAAAATACTCGTAAGAACATGCCAAAGCTTTGACTACCTCGATGAGAGTTGGCTGCGCTTTGCACTCAAAGACACAGATGCACACAAACAGCTTCAAGAAGCATTTACAACTTTTTTAGGAGATTTACCATGAAAATAATACTTAGCCTGCTATTTATAGCCCTTAGCCTCTTTGGAAGAGCAGACCTTGATGAATATGCCCAAAAGATGGGTTTTGAACGTAATTACAATACGGCACTTGAAAAAGCAAAAAAAGAGCATCTTCCTCTTATGCTCACCGTTACCAAAGCGGAATGTCCTTGGTGTGACCGCCTTGAAGACCGTACACTAACTGACACAACAGTGCATGCACGTTTAAAAAAAGAGGTTGTTGTTGTGCTAGTGTATAAAAATTTTGACGAGGGTGAGTACCCTGCCCAGATGTTTCCTGCGCCTTTTAGTCCCCGTACATTTTTTATAGATCCTTTTACGCAAAAAACACTTCTTATTATCAACGGCTATGTCAAACCAAACGGTTTCCTTGAAAAACTTGATGCACTAAAGAAATTGTGGACCAAATAAACAATGCACTCTCTTAGCATCTTTGGCACAAGCAGTGATGCCGGCAAGTCTACACTTAGCTTTGCACTGACTTATCTTTTGCATCACAGAGGCTTACATGTAGCCCCTTTTAAAGCGCAAAATGTCTCAAACAACTCACTTGTCACAGATATTGACAAAGGTGAAATAGCCATACCTCAAGCTTTTGCTGCCGAGGCTATCGGACTGCAAACCACATCTCTTTTTAATCCCATACTTTTAAAATCAGGTGGAGCGAACAGAGCCCATATAATTATTAACGGCAAAAGTGTCGGCGATACAGATGTCTGGGCATATTACCGTGACATGAAACGACTCAAACCCATTGTAAAAGAGGCCTTTGTAAGTTTGCAAAAAGAGTATGAATGTATTGTTGCCGAAGGTGCAGGAAGTCCGGTTGAACTCAATCTCATGGACAAAGACCTCTCAAACATTTATGTAGCCGAAGAGTTTAACACTAAAATAGTTTTGGTTGCAGATATTCAAAGGGGCGGTGTATTCGCATCCATTTACGGTGTATACAATCTTTTGCCTAACAAACTGCGTAAAAACGTTATAGGTGTTATAGTCAATAAATTTCAAGGCGATATGTCTCTTTTTGATGAAGGTGTCAAAATAATCGAAGAAGATTTCGGTATAAAAGTTTTGGGCGTTGTGCCGTTTAGACCTTTTAACCTCGGTTTTGAAGATTCTGCTTCACTTATGGGTTACACACAAGACACATCCAAAGCCAGCATACAGGTCGGCGTTATCAAACTGCCGCATATCAGCAATTTTACCGATTTTGAGCCACTTGTCGTTGATGAGGAGATTGACCTGAGCTTTATAACATCGCCGAGCCAGGCAGCTCTGTGCGATTTACTCATAATTCCGGGAAGTAAACGGGTTGTTGATGACTTGCTTTGGCTGCGTAAGCGTGGTTTTGAGCCTATATTGACAAATAAAAACAGGCATATCATAGCAATCTGCGGCGGATACGAAATGATGTTTGAACGTATTATTGATAAGCAGATGATAGAATCACCAAACAAGCTAGTCAAGGGGTTTGGAAGATTTAAGGGTGATGTTCATTTTCAAAAAGAAAAAATTGTGCAAAAAGGTTGCTACAACCAGCAGGGAGTTATGGTTGCAGGGTATGAAATACATAACGCCACTGCAAACAAACGTTCTAAAAAGAAAAAAAACCTTTATGGTACCTTTATGCATGGTATCTTTGAAAACGACGTCCTTCGCCGTAAAATTTTTCATACAATAAACAAAAACTACAAAGGCTATAACTTCAAAGACTTTAAAC
>CAZDEM010000186.1:0-3976 GCA_964504315.1 uncultured Sulfurimonas sp. | reverse complement strand
TAGTACAACCATATCCGTCAAAAAATAAAAAAATAAAAAAAAGGAGTTTAGAAGATGTACCTCAGTAACAAGCAAATAATTCAACTTTTAACTCCATTTTTATTAGGAATTATTTTATTATTTTTTCAAGATGAAATATTAACTTTCATGCACTCAAAGTTTCCAACGTTTAAAAGTATAAGCAATAAGGATTTTCATAAAAATGTAGATGAATATTTGAGAATTGATCAAGAGATGCACACATATAATGATGTTGTTAAAAATGTTAAAGAGAAAAAAAATTCACTTAAATGGATAACTGGCAATGTGCTTTATCAAAAACAACTTACGCAAAGTGAAAAAAAAGCCAATATAAGTGAGCATAAACAACTTTGGAATTTAGAGGCTGTTTTTCCTAAGCATGATATGGCTATAATAAACTCACAATTTGTTCATACGGGTTCTATTATTAATAAAGCGAAGATTATGCAAATAAAATTTGACAGTGTATTACTTAAAACAAACAAAGGTTTAAAATGGGTTCATTTATTTCATTAGGCTTAATATTATTGTTAATAAGCGGATGTGCCGGTACGTCAGTAACTCCAGCGGCAAAGAAAAAAGAGAGTATAAAATCTGCAACAAAAGCTATAAAAAGTTTTCAGCAATATAATGATGAGAAACAAAATCTTGCTCCTGCTATGATTTTACCTCCTGTATATGAAGAGGTGTCTGTATTTGATGGACAAAACATTACTTTTAGTGCAGAAAATGCAAATTTATATAAAGTTTTGTATTCTATATCAAAAATAGCAGGGTTGAATCTTATAATAGACAGGGATGTTGAAAATAATATTCCTGTGACACTCTCTGTTAAAGATGCAAACCTCGAAGATGTCTTAAGTATTATTATGCAGATGAGCGGATGTTATTATAACTTAGAAGGTAATATCTTACATGTAAAAGAGTATATGAGAAAAAGATTTAATATATCATATGTGCATTCAAATTCTTCATTTTCAACAAAATTAGGTGGAGATACTTTAAGTTCTGCAACATCAGGCGGTTCTTCTGGAGGATCTTCTTCGCAGGGAATTTCCGGAAAATATTCATTAAAATATGATACACCAAAAGATGCAAATAATTTTTATAAACATTTAGATGATAATATTAAGTTGCTAGTAAGCAAAAATGGAAAATACACACTCAATAAATTTAGTGGCGTACTCAGTGTTTATGATAAAAAGCAAAATATTGATGCAATATCTAATCTTATAAAAGATGTAAAAAAACAGTTTAATAAACAGGTATTAATTGAGGCAAAAATATTAGAAGTAACATTAAATAAATCTCATCAACTGGGGATAAATTGGGATGTTGTCGGTAAAAGTGTTTTTTCACCGGGCGATACATTAAATATACAGCAAAGTTTAGGTCTAACGGGTGCTGTTGCCGGAACTGTTAGCTATAGTGCAAATAATTTTAATGCGCTTATAAATGCAATTGATCAAAACGGAAATATAGATACTATTTCAAACCCGCGAATAAAAGTCCTCAATGGACAGTCCGCGATTATATCATCGGGGAAATTGGTTCCATATTGGGAAAAACAGGTTGATACATCACAGGGTACATCAACCAACAATATACTTGTAACCTATAATCGTCGTGATGTTCTTGATGGTATTACCATGGGAGTAACACCCACCGTAATGGAAAACGGAAGAATTATGTTAAATGTGACACCGATTTCATCCAGTATAGAAAGTGAAAAGGTATATCACGATGATCAAGGAGTTTCTGTCGCAACTGCACCAATTATTAACATAAAAGAGGCAGGTACAATTATATATGCAAAAAACAATGACTTGGTTTTAATTGGCGGTTTGATGAGTACGAGTATTAAAAAAAATAAGCAAGAAGTTCCATTTTTATCTAATTTACCGCTAGTCGGTTCTTTGTTTACTCAAGTCAACAATACAAAAGAGAAAAAAGAGTTGGTGATTTTATTGAGATTAAAGGTCATTGAGTGATTCGACTTATACTAGGAGTTATATTTTTAGTTTCAGTTGCTTTTGCATCAGACGGTGTTGCGTTTGGACAAAAAAAAAGAGTTTACAGTATACAGCTTTTTTCTACTAATAATAGCCATTCAGCAGAAGAGATTCTTGACAAAACGCCTTTAAATTTAAGGGATGAGATTCATTTACACAGAGTGAAAAACCAAATTGTAGCTTGTTATTCTCAGGCATCAAAATATGATGAGATACGATCAAAATTACACAAAGTAAAGAAAGCCGGCTATAAAAGAGCATATATAATCACTACAACAAGATGGTATATGCCAAACAAGACAAAGAGTCAAAGTCCGAAATTATCAAAATATGTCATCTCCAAAATGATTGCTAAAGCAAATAAAGCATATAAAAATGCAAATGAGTCCAAAGCTATGATGTATTATGAAATGTTACTCTCAGCAGGTGTTAAAAGTGATAAGATAAAAAATAATTTATGTTATTTATATGGAAAGAATGGTGCTTGGGGACAGGCTAAAGATATTATAGATAAATCAAAATACGCATCTGGATTGATTTATGCCTATGCTAATGGAGCAGTACAAACATCGCAAAAAACTTTTTATACAGATTTAATGGATTATATTATGCTTGACAGAAGTGGACATCTTGCACTTTTAGCAGGCTATTATTTTGAGCAAAATGCTAATGGGAAAAAAGCCGGTAAATTTTATAAAATGGCGTATGAAAAAAACAGAAATGATATTTATAATATGTACGCCTATGCAAGATATTTAGATATAATTGGTCAAAAGATGCAAGCCATAAATCTTTATAAAAATGTCTATAACAGGACAGATGAAACTAATGGACTTCATAAAGCTTTAAAATCCAGGTTGTATAGATAGAGGAGATTTGTAATGAAAAAATCAGCATTTACACTTGTGGAATTATCAATAGTATTGGTTATTATAGGTTTGCTAGTCGGCGGATCTTTTAAAGTTCTTAAAATTATGCGAGAACGGGCTCAGATTTCGAGGGCTCAGGATGATGTGCAAGTTGCAAAGGAAGCCGTAATTGGCAATACTGTGCAAAACAGCAATACACTTCCCTCTGTGACCTTTTTTAATCAAAATCTTTCTCCTGTAAAAAACAATCAGCATCAGCTTTTTTATGCAGATGATACAAATCTAGAAAATATCGATGTATGTAGTTTTAACACTACAAACCTGAAAGTTGTAACACCGGCAAGAACTATTGATAATGTTGCTTTTGTTATTGCCTCAGAGTCCTCCAATCATAATATGCAGACAGCAATTAAAGATAATGGAGATGGGACTTTTAGTGTTAAAACTTATGATTATTCTACAAAAGTTGATGATAATACATCCCCTGTAAATATTATTGATTATTATGATGATATTGTAGAATGGGTAACATTGGCGCAATTAAAAGAGAAATTGAATTGTCCGCAGAGCGGATTGAAAATAATTAATGATAATAATCTTCTTGATGGATTGGAAACTTTACCTTATCCTTCTTCTGAAATATTTGCTGAAGGTGGTACTCCATTTGTAAGTGGCGGTGCCTATAAATGGTGTACTGAGTATACTGTTGGAGATAACCCAGATAGTTGGCTGCAAGTAAATTGTGATGGCACACAGTTTGATTTAGAAGCAGATTGTCAAAGTGCCACGTATAGGCAATGCAATCGTTTCCATTTGGAGGGAAAAAATGGTGCAAGTACATCAGTGGTTGGCATTCATAAAGTAAAGACATATCTGATGGATCAAGCAAATTTTCCTATAAATAAAACTTTTTTGATTAAGATTAACACAGACCTTAACAGTAGCGGTACAGGCTTATTACCTAAAGGTGCTTTTTGTATATATGATTCCCAATGTTTAAGTGATAATTGTAAAAAAAATAAAGGTAGATAGAGGGAAATAAATGGCACAAAATAAACCAATAGGAAAACTTTT
>CAZDEM010000185.1:2035-3987 GCA_964504315.1 uncultured Sulfurimonas sp. | reverse complement strand
CTATATAAGTATAAAAATGATAAGAAAAACGCTAAAAAAAACTTCCAAACATAAAAAACTCAGAGATTTTATAAAAAAATATAAAATACCACCAGAATACCTCTCAACTAACCGTCGAATGATTTCCCGTGCAGTACTCATAGGACTTTTTATCGCATTTATTCCAATGCCTATGCAGATGGCGGCTGTTTTACTCTTTGTTCCCTTTGTAAAATTCAATGTGCCTGTTGCACTGGCAATGTGTTGGCTGAGTAACCCGCTTACAATGCCGCCAATGTATTATATGGAATACCTTACAGGTTCATTTTTACTCGGTATAAAGCCAGAACCTGTACAAATGACGATGGAGTGGTTTTCAAACAACTTAGACAATATTTTTATTCCTCTGTATTTTGGAACTGCCATCTATTCAATTTTCGGTTCTCTAATCGGGTACTTTTTGGTTAATTATTTATGGAAGTTATCAGTGCACGAAGATAGAAAAAAACACCATTTAGACAGATAGTTTACTTTTTTTATAACTCCATACCATAAAGCCAATGCCCACAAGTAAAAACGGAATGCTCAGGAGCTGCCCTGTACTGAGGCCGATGCCAAGTGAGTAGTCTGCCTGCTTTACTTTTACAAATTCAATCAAAAATCTTGCACTAAAGACTAAAACAAGAAAAAGCCCAAATAAGAAACCTTTTTGTAACTGTTTGTAATTTTTTTTGTATATATAGGTCAGAAGAAAAAAGATAACAAGGTAGGAAAATGCTTCATAAAGCTGCGCAGGATGTCTCGGCAGTGAATCAACTCTGCTAAAAACTATAGCCCAAGGCAGCTCACTCGGTTTTCCCAAAATCTCTGAGTTCATAAAATTACCCATACGAACAAAAAAGCCAAAAAGCGCCGTTGGAATTACTAAACGGTCAATAAGCCACAAAAAATCTATTTTATATTTTTTACAGCCGTAATACAAGGCAATCAAAACACCTAAACCCCCGCCGTGTGAAGCAAGTCCGCCTTCCCACACTGCAAATATTTTCATAGGATGTGCCAGATAATAATCAGGGTCGTAAAAAAGGCAGTGTCCAAGTCTTGCACCGATGACTATACCGATAACCGCATATAAAAAAAGCGGTTCTAGCGTATTTTCATCTTTGTTTTCCAGACGATAGACCCATTTCATAAACTCCAAACCAGAGAGGATTGCTGCAGCGAACAAAAGCCCGTACCAGTGTACCTGAAGTGGTCCAAAAGAGATGAGTACCGGGTCAACATTCCATACAAAGTGATTCATATTAATCTCTTAGAGCGTCGGCTATGAGTTCAATCGGATTTTTGAAAACCGTTTCAACACCTGCATTGTGCATAGAATTATTTATTTGCATACGGCAAGCACTACATTCCGCACTGACAATCTCCGCTTTTGTCTCTTTTATCATGGCAGCTTTTGGAACGCCGGCTGCTTTTGCGAAGTGATATTTTTCAGTCTGCATTGTCACACCGCCGAATCCACAGCATAAATTAGGATCGCTCATCTCAACTATTTTATAATTTTGGCGAATCAGATTTCGTGGTTCTTCATGAATACCCTGCATTTTTTTTGCATGGCATGGGTCATGGTAAGTAACTATAGGAGAAGCTTTTTTCTTAGATGCTAAAAGATGTTCCAAATGGGTATGATGCTGCAGCCACTCTGTAGCCATGTAAACTTTACTCATAACAGCTTTTGCACGAGCTTTCCACTCCGGCTGGTCATGGAAGTAGTGTTCATAATCAATTTTAAGCATCGCACTACATGTAGCTTCAGGCACTATTATAGCCTCAACATCATCAGCAAATTTTTCAAAATATTCAATATTAAACTTGGCATTGTAATCAACCGTATCAAAATCCCCCGTAAAATACGCAGGAGCAGAACAGCACTTTTGACTTTTTGCCAAAAATGCGTCAATTTCAAGTGCTTC
>CAZDEM010000185.1:0-1935 GCA_964504315.1 uncultured Sulfurimonas sp. | reverse complement strand
AAAAAATGCTTTTTTATACCAGGCAATACCGAATTTTTGTGCTATATCACTGCGCACCTGTTCTATAACCATATCTGTAGGCAGTGATTTTGGACATACTTCAACACAGGCAGTACATAAAAAACAGCTCTCAAAAATATTTTTTGCCGTTTTGTCAAGCTCTAAATTTCCACGTTTATAAGCCCCTAAAAGGTCTATAAATCCACGCGGAGAAGTAACCTCATCGGCATTTACATTATGAATGGTACAAACCGGTATACACTTTCCGCATTTTATACAATCATCGGCTACTTTATCAAAATTAAAAATATCTTCTGGTTTTTTATCCATCTATTTATACCGTCTTTGAAAATGTTTTATCGCTGCCTGCATGGCGTTTCATATAAGCATCAAAAGGCATTGCAATATTTCTTATAAGCAAAGTACCTGTCTCAGAGCATGCTATATAATCATCACTCATCGTGATGAGTTCTTCTTCTACAAAAGGTTTTAAATCCGTTATTGCATCTTCAAAATACTTTCTAAACTCCAGCCCGTATATTGCTTCAAATCTCTTGATATCAAGTTTAAAATTACTCATCAGTTCCATAATAACATGCTGGCGTATCTGATCATCTTCACTTAATGCAACGCCGCGTTCAAACGGAAGTCTTCCGGCATCTATCGCTTCTTCATATGATGGCATATCTTTAAAGTTTTGTGCATAATAATCAACGCCTTCACCAATTGAAGTGAGTCCCACACCTATTAAATCTGCACCGCCTTTGGTTGTATAGCCTTGAAAGTTTCTGTGTAGTTCACCTTTGTCTATAGCTTTAAAAAGTTCATCTTCAGATTTTGCAAAGTGATCCATACCAATCATTTTATACCCATTCTCCGTTAGAAAATCTATAGTGTATTGCATAATTTGAAGCTTTTCATCAGGACGAGGCAAAGTCGTTTCATCAATCTTTCTCATCGTCTTTTTCAGCCAAGGCACATGGGCATAATTAAAAACCGCAAATCTGTCCGGGTTGAGAGTAAGTGCAAGAGAAAGCGTTTCTTTAAAGGTATCAAGCGTTTGAAAAGGCAGTCCGTAAATCAAATCAACATTGACCGAATGCATATTGTATTTTCGTGCCAAATCCATAGCATCTTTTGTAATATTATAAGGCTGCACACGATGCACGGCAATCTGAACTTTTTCATTAAAATCCTGCAAACCGAAGCTTACACGGTTAAACCCATGCTCGCTCATGACTTTCATTTGGTCTTCATTGATGTGACGCGGGTCAATTTCACAAGATATTTCTGCATCTGGCATAAAATTTGGAAAATATGATTTAATTTCACTTATAATTTCATCTAACTGCTCGGCAGAAAAAAAGGTAGGTGTTCCTCCTCCAAAGTGCATTTGAATGACTTCACGGTTCATATCCAAATGCTTAGACAGAATTTTAAGCTCACGTTTTAAATAATCCATATAACGAATCATTTTATCTTCTTTGGAAGTAAAGACAACATTACATCCGCAAAAATAACAGGCATTTTTACAAAACGGCAGGTGAAAATAGAGGCTCAAAGGACGTGAAGAGTCTTGCGTTTCTAGCTTTTTTACATACTCGTCATATCCGAATGCATCATTAAACTCCAATGCTGTCGGATAGGAAGTATAACGAGGCCCCGGTTTTGAGTATTTTGTAAATTTTGCGAAATCTAATGCCATGTAATTTGTTCCTAATACTAAATATTTCTTTGGATTATCTCTAAAAAGTGTTGAAGAATGGATAAAATAGTAAACTTATAATAAAAAAAGCCCAAATGCTTAAATTACATAGGTTACATGTAAAGGCATTTTTTGCTCTTGGGAACCTAGGTTTTAACCTAGGCTAAGTTGTTTGTAAGCCTAAAGGCAAGGTTACAGAAAAAAATTTAGTTTTTTTCTAAGTCACGCTT
>CAZDEM010000184.1:0-3988 GCA_964504315.1 uncultured Sulfurimonas sp. | reverse complement strand
CAGGTATAGGGCTCTTTGTAGCGGCAGTGTCCAAAGATGTAATGCAGGTGGCACAACTCTCCATTATCATTATGATGCCGTTAATTTTTCTCAGCGGCGCATGGACGCCTATCTACGCAATGCATCCTATATTTCAAAAGCTTTCTCTGTTTTCACCGCTTCGTTATTACATAGAAGGGACTGAGAGTATCTTTTTTAGGGGTACAGAGTTTATTGATTTGTGGCCATATTTTAGTGGAGTTTTCCTTTTAGGGATTGTATTGTATTGGTATGGTTTTAGAAAAATTGGGAAATTGTTTTAATAACTTTTAAGTATGCCGCTTTTGTAAATAATCTTTTAATATCTTTCCATGATCAAACACAAGTTTATCAAGTTCCAAATCTTCCAACCTGATAATCATAGCTTTCTTGGCATCATCTGCACCTTTTGGAATGCCATAAGCCTTGCATATATAGACGACACTTACTGTATGAAATCTTTTATCTCTTTTTGGATCAGAATAGACACCAAAAAGCTCTTTAATCTCTACATCCAAAGAGATCTCTTCTTTCATTTCACGCACACAGGCATCTTCAACTTTCTCACCGATTTCAACAAAGCCTCCAGGAAGTGCCAGACCGATTGGTGGGTATTTCCTTTGGATTAATACAATGCCTAATAGTTCCTTAGAACTGTTATAGACTTCAACAATACCATCAGTTGTCAAATAGGGTGTTTTTGGTGTAAATGTCATTTATAATCCTAGTTTATTCATACATACTACACAATACTGAGATTCTGGTATGAGTTTTAAGCGCTCTATATTAATATCTTCTTCACATTCTTTACAAACGCCATATTCATCAGTATCTACATTTAAATAAGCAGCTTTTAATCTGTTTAATCTTTTTTTGGCAACTTCATATCTTTGTATTGTGATATTTTGGTCTTGTTTTAATATCTTATGATCGATACTGTCAAGGGAACAATCTTTTTTTATGGGTTTAAGCTGTTCTTGTATTTTTTCTACTTCTTGTGTGAGACTTTGGATCTCTTTTTCTATGATTTTTTTAATTTCTATTTTTTCTTGCTGTGTCATATTTATTTTCCATATTGAGATTTGTATTATACAATAATATATTTGCGTATCATATGCAAAAAACCTGGCTATAATTATGTATAAAGTTAACAATGTAATCTACTTTAAATTAAATAAAACAGGAATCAAAGGTGAAAATAAGAGTCTATTACGAAGATACAGATACCGGTGGGGTTGTTTACCATTCAAATTATTTGAATTTTTGTGAAAGGGCGAGAAGTGAAGCTTTTTTTGACATAGGTTTGACTCCTGTTTTAGAAAATGGACATTTTGTAGCGCGTAAGGTTAATGCAGATTTTTATAAAAGTGCAAAACTTGGAGATATGCTTGAAGTGAAAACTGGACTTATGCAGATGAAGGCGGCTTCATTTACACTGGCTCAGGAAATATATAAAGATGATGACAAAATATTTGAACTTGAAATTCTTTTGGTTTATATTGATTTTAACGGCAATGTTCAAAAGTTAAACAGTGAGAGTAAAGAGTTGATTCTCTCTTTATTTTAAGAGGCAAACATGAGAAACATAGATAAAAATGTTGTATATTTGGGCTGGGTGAGCTTTTTTACTGACATGTCTTCGAGTATGATTACCACTCTCTTGCCTGTTTTTGTTGTTTATGTACTGCATGAGGGCGTAGACAAACTTGGTATTATTATTGCCATCGCCACATTTATTTCTTATGCTTTTAGGGTTTTGTTTGGGTATTTAAGTGATAGGTATCAGATAGTGAAGCCTTTTGTTGTGAGTGGTTACTTTATATCAGCTATTTCCAAACCGTTGTTGGCATTTTCACATACCTATGTGAGTGTTGCCTTGCTTCGTGGTGTTGAAAGAATGGGTAAAGCCATTAGAAGTGCTTCAAAGGATTCTCTTATCAGTTCTTATGTGAAAAATAAACAAGACGGCAGAACTTTCGGTTTTCATAAGACTATGGATATTGCAGGTGAACTCAGCGGTGCTTTTATTGTTTTTCTCATTTTTGCCTATATAGCAAAAGATGAACACTCTATACGTGTTATTTTTGAACTTACTCTTATTCCCGGGCTTATTGCTACTTTTATAGCACTTTTTTTTGTGAAAGACGCACCAAAACAGAGTAGAAAAACTCAAAGTGTAGTCAATAAAGAAGATTACAAACTTTTGCCGGTATTGTTTATCTATTTTGGATTTTTATTTTTTATTATGAGTGATCAGTTTTTTATTCTAAAAGCAAGAAATGAAGGATTTTCTTTGGCAACTATTCCACTTTTTGTGATGATGCTTACAGCTGTACAGACTCTTATGAGTTATTATGGCGGAATTTTAAGTGATAAAATAGGCGTTATCAGGGTAATGCTGCTTGCATTTATTTTTGGTATTGTATCTATTTCAATGATGAATGTGAATCTTTGGCTGGCATTTGCTTTTTTGGGTCTTTTTACCGTTTTTAGTTTAAATGCTATTCGTGCCTATATTTCTGCATATGCAAATTCCAAAGGTTTCGTGTTTGGAATATTTTATGGCGGAGTTGCCGTTTTTAGTGCGCTGGGTGCTGTAATTATAGGATATATTTGGAAAAACTACGGTTTTGAAAATGCTGTATTGATAAGTGAGGCAGGAATGGGAGTAATGTTTTTGGCATTACTCTTGTGGTGGAGTATATTTAAAGAACCTCGATATTCCAGGGCGTAAAAGCTCTATATCATACACCATCTGATTATCAGATACATTAATATTGTATTCTCTGTCTTCACCGGTAATTTGCGCATAAAAGTAATCTATACCGACTGTTGTGGTGTAATTAATCCAGTCATAAACTATATCATTTCCCAAAAGTGAATTTGTTTCGATTAGCACATTATTATCTTGGGTAATGGAATTTGCCACAATCATATTTTTTCTGTCACTGTATTGTGTCATAGAGAGTAGCAGAGGGTCGTAATTAATTTGTGTTGAGAGAATATTTGTTGCATTTGCATCATAAAGTGTGAGTTGTGAAAGTATCATACCGGTCTTGATAATTGGAGTATTTACAAAAAATGAAGCATTGACAATATCTTCATTTTTTTTAAGATATTTTTCAAGATTTGTTGTTCTTCTTGAAATAAAATACTTAAATACTTTTTTTTCTTGGGTGAGATTTGTATCTTTACTGTAAACACTGACTTCATCATCATAAAACATAGTATCGTTTATGTCAGCAGAAGGATGCAGAAATTCTTCTTCTTGATAAAGTGCTAATTTCTTTCCGGTTTGTGATTTGTCAGAAAATATAACTAAAGGGGAAACCGCTTCATGAAGCAGCATCTGGCTTTGCTTCTTGTAGTCAATACCTCCAAAAATAAGAGAAGTAGACATCGTATCAACATCTTTTTTGTTAATAGTAGGAAAATATATATTTAAATTTGGATTTAGCTCTATAACATTGTTAACTCCTTGAGCTGTCAGCGGTGCTATCACATAGTCAAAACCGTCAGATTCTATTTGACTCAGTGCCTGTTGCAAATCAGATATATCTTCTTTTTCGATTTTGTAACTTTTGAGCATAAAAGAGTTGCTTTTTGTCATCAGGTAAGCAAAAGTGGCATTTGTTGTTGTGGAGGCGTATTTTCCTATTTTATTGTAAGGCAGCAGCAGTGCTATTTTTAGTTTTGCTCCGGCATTTGATGCGCCCAAATTAAGTACGGCTATGTTAATGGTGCGTGCCTCGTCCAAATCTTTGTCTGTGAGCTTTTTATTTGCATGCGAAAGAAAAGAGAATATCTGTCCATTGTCTAAAAGCTCTTTCATACATGTATTGTTACATGTATAAGGATCAAGGTCTTGTATATATATTCTTGGTATTGGAATGTTTGATATCATAAAACTTTGTGCAAAAATCACACAAGGTAAAAGTAAAAATAGTAGTTTTTTCATAAGCAGCTCTTT
>CAZDEM010000183.1:0-4014 GCA_964504315.1 uncultured Sulfurimonas sp. | reverse complement strand
TTATATTGCTATGGAATGACTTTTATCTGTTAGTACAAAATTTTCGAGATAAAAATAGAGTAAGCGGTCCTTATGCTAATATAATATTAGAAAAAACTGTAAATGATATTTATAAGAAAAATTTAAAACTAGTTGTTGAATTTAATAAGCTTATAACAATGCATAAGCACTATTTTGATGCGCTTAAAGAGAGAAATAAACTTATACAAATTACATTATTTGTTATTTTATTGGCATTGCTGCTTTATCTCTTCACACAGCTCAAAGAGTTAATGCTTTTTATACAAAAATTTTTACAAACTTCAAAAAAAATCATACAAAAATCTACCATAAAAGGCTTGGAACCTATAGATGTACATCCAACTCTTGATGCTGTTTCAAAAGCGTCGGATGATTTTAATTTTTTAATTCACAAGATTGATAAATCTATAGATATGGCAGCACAATCAATGCAAAACACTACATTGTCACTGGAGCAGATAGAAAAAAATATAGAAGATTTACTGGAACTTATTACAACAATGGGGAATGAGCATACTCTGGATAAAGAGCTGATTAAAAAAGAAGACAGCATAATTGAAGCCTTAGATGAGCTGAGCGCATCCTCACAAAAATTACAAAGTTTGAAAAAAAATTTAGAAAACTTTAAAAAATAAAATTAGTTTAATAATTTGACCCAAGTCAAATTATTGGAGCTGAATATGTATTATTATACTTCTATCATTTGGGATTATTTCTCAAAATGAAAATGAAGGAGAATAAAATGGCTACAAATATAAGTAGGCTGACTTCACTTCTTTTAGGTACTTCTTTAGCTGCTACGATGGCATCAGCAAATGGCGGAGAACTTGAAAAAGTGATGAAAGCAAGGGGACTTACAGAAAATGACGTAATTCACGCTGCAAAAACTTATACACCAAGCGGTGGCAGAGATGAATTCATGATTTTTAGTTCTGGTGGACAGTCTGGACAGATAATGGTCTATGGTGTTCCAAGTATGAAAATCTTAAAGTATATTGGTGTTTTTACTCCCGAACCATGGCAAGGGTATGGTTACGATGAAGAGAGTAAAAAAGTTTTACGTCAGGGGAATATCCGTGGGCGTGAGATTAACTGGGGAGATACTCACCACCCGGGACTTTCAGAAACAAATGGTGTATATGATGGAAAATGGTTAGCTATTAATGATAAAGCCAATCCTCGTATTGCTATTTTGGATTTGAATGACTTTGAAACAAAACAGATTGTTGTTAATCCTGTGTTTAAATCAGATCATGGTGGAGCGTTTTTTACGCCAAATTCTGAGTATATTTTAGAAGCTTCCCAATATGCTGCACCTTTTGATAATAATTATCACCCAATTGAAGAGTATAAAGAGACATACCGCGGCGGTATTACTTTTTGGAAATTTAATGATAAAAAAGGGCGTATCAACGAGAAGAAATCATTTGTTCTTGAATTACCTCCATATATGCAGGATTTAAGTGATGCCGGTAAAGGTGCTTCTTATGGATGGGGTTTTACTAACTCATTTAACTCTGAAATGTATACAGGTGGTATAGAAGTTGGTATGCCTCCTTTTGAAGCAGGCTGTTCAAGAAATGATACTGACTTTTTACATGTATATAACTGGAAAAAGTTAGAAAAACTAGTACAAAACAAGAAAAATTACAAAGTAATTAATGGAATAAGAGTAATTCCTATGAGTGTTGCTGTTGCCAATAATGCACTTTTCTTAATTCCAGAACCAAAATCACCTCACGGTGTTGATGTTTCTCCTGATGGTGAGTACATTGTTGTTTGTGGTAAACTTGATACGCATGCTTCCGTGTATAAATGGAGCAAGATTCAAAAGTTGATTAAAGATCATAAATATGCGGGTAAAGATCCTTATGGGATTCCTATCTTAAGTATGAAAGATTCTTTACACGGTCAAGTTGAATTAGGTCTTGGGCCACTACATAACCAGTATGGTAAACATTGGAAAGATGGTGAAATTTATACATCTTTATATGTTGACTCACAAATTGTAAAATGGGACTATAAACATTTAAAAGTTTTAGACAAAGTAAATGTTCATTATAACGTTGGTCACTTATGTGGTATGGAAGGTAAATCTGCTGATCCTCAAGGGGAATATATTATATCTTTGAATAAATTAGCGATTGACAGATTTGACCCGGTTGGTCCATTACATCCACAAAATCATCAGTTGATTGATATTAGTGGTAAAAAAATGGATCTTTTATATGATATGCCGGTTCCTCTAGGTGAACCTCACCAGGCGGTTGCTATTCGTATGAGTAAATTACATCCGGAAGTTCGTTATAAAATGGGTACAAACTCAAGAACGGGAAAAATTTCTAAAGGTAAAACATTAGCTGGTCAAGAGAGAGTTGTAAGAAAAGGTCATAATGTAACAGTATATGCGACATTAGTTAGATCTCACATTAACCCTGAAAGAGTTACTGTAAATAAAGGTGATATTGTAACATTCTATTTAACAAATTTAGAACGTGCAGAAGATGAAACACACGGATTTACAGTTGATAACTACGATGTTCATGCTTCATTAGAGCCAGGTAAAACTGCATCTGTTAAATTTAAAGCTGATTTAGAGGGAGTTTTTCCTTACTACTGTACAGAGTTCTGTTCAGCACTTCACTTAGAAATGATGGGTTATTTGATGGTTAAAGATCCTAACAAAAAATATGTTAGTGCTCAAAAACTTAAAATGAAAACTATGTCTAAAGCAGAGTTAAAAGCTGAATATGACAAAACTGTTGCAGTAAACACTGCTACGGATGCTGTTATTCAATCAGTTGTTAAATTCTTAAAAGCAAATCATTATGAGAAATATCCGACTGTAAAAGCACTTGTTGTGGATGCACTTGATCAGTATGGAAAAATTCCGGCTCAGAAAAAACTTTCAGATAAAGCTGTAAAAGCTGGTGATTTGGAAAAAGCTGTTCTGTTTGAAAATATGATTTGGCAATATATGGTTAAAACTGCTGATGTTGGAATCAGAGCGAAAAACCTACTTGTTAAAAAAGTTGCAACAAAACAATCTGCTGCTGCTGCTGCCGGTGAGCGAGCATTTGGTGAAGGTGGATGTGGCGGATGTCACGTAATCGGTAAAGTTTCATCTGGTCCAGATTTAACTGGTGTACTTCAAAGACATGAAAATGCTGAAACATGGGTAAGAAACTTTATTCTTAATCCAAAAAGTAAATATCATGATCCATATGTAGAAGGTATGATTAACTACTTTAATCTTAGAATGCCTAATCAACATATGACAAAAGAAGAAGCAAATGATATTATTGAATATTTTAAATGGGTAGATGAAAATGCAAATCTATTTTAAAAAATAGATATTTTACCACTTTAAGCTCAGGTCTGGATTTTATAATCCAGACCTCTTTTCTTTTTTTTCTTTTTTTTTTTTTTCTTTTTTTTTCTTTTCTTCTAAGTAAAACTCTAGACTTGACATAAGTCAAATTGATAAACTTTATTTATGGATATAATAATAAACTTTAATTTATAAACAAGGAATTATTATGCACCCAAGTTTAAAGAAAGCTAGAATTTTTACTTTTATAGCTTTGTTGATTTTAACGGTCTCTTTTACTTTTCCAATGATAGCATTTCATGGAACATTGAATAAAATAGAGGCAGGCAAGATTAATAAAATATCTCCTCTGGCTGTTTCTGTTTGGAATCTTTATAATAAGGATAGATATAAAAGTGTCGCAACTCCTAAAAGTGCTCATAACAATTTAGAAAAGATGATTGAAAGTGAATCAGAAATTGGACCGGCATCACTACCAATATGGGCAGTTTCCTTAGAAGCACCAAATTATCCAAAAAAAGCTTTTCCACAAGGTATTCCTGTTTATTTTCATTTTGACGGATATAGTGGAGAGGTACATGAAATGGATACAATCAATCACTATGTTGGAATGGACCCAATGTGGAGAGGTGGACGTTTTGAAAGAGCAATCGGACCATATG
>CAZDEM010000182.1:0-4108 GCA_964504315.1 uncultured Sulfurimonas sp. | reverse complement strand
TCCGACTAAAATTGCCGTCACTTCATCAAAGCTTACATGTAAAGTAGGTTTTCCTCGTCGCAGCGGTGAGTTATCCATAGCCGGCAGGTCATCATGAATCAATGAATAAGTATGTAAAAACTCTACAGCCAAAGCTGCATATCTTGCAGATTCGAGCATTAAAGGGTTGTATGCTTTAACTACTCCGAGTAAAAGCGCAGGACGAAATCTCTTTCCGCCGGCTTCGAGCATATTTTGCAAAGCACTCTCATAGGTAGGGTGAATGCTATTTGATGTCGGTAAGTTATCTAATAAAAATTGCTCAAAGTTTTGCATGTGAAATTGTATTGTTTTTCTACTTAATATTTACAAAAAACTGAAACTTATTACGCTCAAATAAAAGTGAGGAATAATCTTTAAAATTTTCTATATAGCGGCGCAGTTCATTCTGGTTTTGGACAGCAACTCCGTTTACCTGAATCAGCTTGTCTCCGATTTTAAGCCCGTAACTTTGAAACTTTTTATTCAAAGAGCTTACATGTAAGCCCTCATCAAAATAAATGCCTTTTTGTTCTAAAAATGTATCGCTCAAAAAACCGCCGCCGTATCTTTGTCTGCTTTGGACTTTAAAGGTTAGAAACTTTACACCGCGCTTTACTTTTACTGAATGTTTTGAGCCTAGGGGACTAAAAAGAATTTTTCTCATTAACGATGCGGCATTTCGTACTTTTTTATTATCATACATTACTATACAATCTTGCACTTTAAAAGGATTGTTTGTTATAAATGGGTCACTTGCATCTACCAACACCAATCTTTTTTCATCATGCACCCGTATGCCTATATCAGAATAAAGGGCTGTTTTGGTTTTGAGAAAATATTGCAGATACTCTTTTTCAATAACTCCTCTGTAGCTCACTATGGCCTCTAAAGAGCAGCAACTACTGCTAATAATTGCCGGTGCAGGAAGTTTTTGATTATATTTTCCAAAAAAACTGAGTCCTATTTGATGCTGTACTATTCTGCCTTCTTTGGCTGTTTTATCATTAAGTATAGCTGTTCCAAGCTGTAGACGCATATTAATATCATACGGATAAGCAAAAGGTTTTTTATCTTCTATAAGATAAAGAGATAAGAATGGATCATATTTTAAAATTGTAGATTCTGGCTTCTTATGTGAATAAACAATGCGCTGATCATGTTTTATAGGAATAAAAAGAGAATTTTGCTGCATAATTTTTGCATCTTTCGCTTTTTGAACACAGGAAGTATAACCGCCTTTACAGGCATAAAGATTTAGAAAAAGAAGATGAAACGCTATAAATAGGCGAAACACCTATTTTAATCCACCAAGCATGCTCATTGCACTGCTTTGCTGATTTTGTTGTACCATTTTATTTGCATCATTAATGGCACCGATAAGCAATATCTGTAGGGCTTCTTTATCTTCTAAAAGTTCATCATCAATACTTAAATCAATAACTTCACCGTTACCGTTAAGTGTAAGCTCAATCAGTCCGCCACCGCTTTTTACGCTAAAAGTTTTAGAGGCAAGTTCTTCTTGAAGTTTTGCAGCATTTTCCTGCATCCCTTCAAGCATTTTACCCATATCACCCAAATTACCAAACATCACTAAATCTCGTCGTGGATTGCGTCTATATTGTTTTCATCATTTAAAAGAACAACACGAGGCTTATAGTTTTCAAGCTCTTTTTCATCATACGTTGCATAGGCAACGACGATGATTTTATCGCCTTTATGAACTTTTCTTGCAGCTGCACCATTAAGACAAATATCGCGTTTTCCGCGCTCGCCTAAAATGATATAGGTAGAAAATCGCTCACCATTATTAATGTTAAGTATTTCTACTTTCTGTCCAACTCTCATCTTTGAAGCTTCTAACAACTCTTCATCTATAGTAATTGAGCCGACATAATTTAAGTTTGCATCAGTTACTGTAGCACGATGGATTTTGCTGTACAACATTTCTATCGTCATTATTTTATCTACCCATTTGCTTTTGCATATCAGCCGGTGAAATCGGTTCATCCCACATTTCAGCATCAATAACATATTCTTCAACTACATTACCGCCGATAATATGCTCAGAAATAATTTTATCGATTTTTTCTTTTGTAAGGCCTGCATACATTGTATGTCCCGGTTCAACAAGCATTACAGGCCCTGCAGAACAACGGTTCATGCATGAAGTACGAATCGGCTGTACTGTTCCCATAATTCCTTCTTGCATCAATTTTTGAGCAAGATATTGAAATAAGTCCTGTGTTGCAGGTGTAACACATGAAGGTTTTGGCATACCCGGAGGAGCAGACTGCTCACACTTGAAGATATAAAATGCCGGTTGAGGGATTCCCATAGAAATTGTCCTTAATTTTTTCGCAATTATAACAAAAATATACTCTTATTTTCTAATAAGGCGAAAGAAGTTTAGTTTTTTAAGCTACTTTCTAAGTTTTCAACTCAAATTTAATAACTCTTTAACTACCTCTCTGTCGTCAAAAGCAAACTTCTCATCATAAATAACCTGATATGCTTCATCACCTTTTCCTAGTATTACAACAACCTCTTCATCTTCTTGCATATCAAGTGCCGTTTGTATTGCTTTTTTTCTATTGAGTTCAACTATGATATTTGTTTTATCTTGAATCCCTTCTAAAATATCACTTATGATAATCTCAGGATCTTCATGACGCGGGTTATCACTTGTAACAATCACTTTTTTAGCAAGGCTTGCAGCTACCCTGCCCATAATAGGACGTTTAAGTCGGTCTCTGTCTCCGCCTGCACCAAATACGACAATGAGTTCTTTTTCTTTTAAGGCATTTAAAACCTGTTGCATACCGTCTGGCGTATGCGCAAAGTCCACTATAACATTAGGAGCTGCACAGACCTGTTCCATTCTTCCACTGACTCCGGCAAAATTATCTACTACATTTGCTATATCTTCTAATGTTTTATCTGTTATAAGATCTGTTGCTGCAATTGCTGCCATGAGATTATAAAGGTTAAAAAAACCATGGAGTGAAGCCGTAAAAGGAACAATTTCTTGAAAATGCTGAATAATACCGCTTGATCCATTATTAAGCGAATATGCCATCAGTCTGTATGTAGCAGGATTCTCAATACCGTATGTGTAGGCATTTTTAAAATTGAATGCTGCCTTTGGTTCATCTTTATTGATGAGTTTTTTACTTTCATCTTGAAAAAAACCGTTTTTTACTGCTATATATTCTTCAATTGTTTTATGATAATCCAAATGATCTTGCGTAATATTTGTCAAAATTTTCAGTTCAAACTTCAGACCCTCAATCCGTTGCTGGACTAACGCATGTGAGCTCACTTCCATAATGAAGTATTCGCATCCCGCACATACTGCCTGATAAATATGTTTATAGGTATTAAGCACAGAAGGTGTTGTCAAAGTTTTACCCTCACAGACTTCATCATTCATAAAAAGGCCACGCGTCCCTTGCAATGCAGCCTTATACCCTAAATCAAGTAAAAACGAATAAATTGCACTGGCCGTGGTAGTTTTACCATTTGTACCTGTAATACCGATAATTTTAATTTTATCAACACCAAAAAGCTCTGCAATATCTTCTATTGCAATAATCGAATGTGCATTATTATTTTTGGCATCTTTTAAATAACTTCTGTTTTGATGCGTAAGTACAAATGCTGTCTCTGCATCACACTCTGCAGAATTTTCTGTTACATATTTATAAGGCTGATTTGGTAATTCAATTTTCAATATTTTTCACCCTGTGCTAGTTTTTTCAGTAATTTTCGTAAAAGTTTATCACCCGGATAGACACTCAAAGCATTTTCAAGATAAGTTAATGCCATTTGTACAAAATCATGTTCAATCAATTTATCTAAAAAATCTATAAAATCTTCTTTGCTTGTTATAATAACTCGTGTGGAGAACATAATATTTTCAAAAGTTTCTACAAAATCTCCACCCTCTTGCAAAATTTTCACAAAATCACTGTAAAGAATTCCTTCTTCAAATTCTAATCTGTTACGCAAAGGTTCAGCGAAAACTTCACTTAATTTTTCTAAAGAACCATCCATACCCTCAAGTATTTCACTCATAATAGAGTCAGCC